>CALEYM010000345.1 GCA_937926185.1 uncultured Bacteroidota bacterium
AACAGCATTAACGGCATGCAAAGGCGCCCTTCCACCGGTCTGCCGGCCAAACAGGCCGGAAAACAATAGCCGGATACCCCGCTGAGCCGCGGAAATGATGGCGTGTTCCTGAAAAATCTGGGAAAGCAAAAAAACGTACCGGTAAACCCTTCGGCCGGCAACATAGCCGCCGTTTCTGCCGTGAAGTAACAGCAGTGGCCTGCCGGGGGCAGGCATGCGCGATCACTGCCGTGAGGCGCAACCAAAAGCGGGTGGTTCGGTACTTCACCGGATTAAATTTTAGCCAATCCTTTCAGGACCGGGATCGAAGTGAAGAATACCAGATGCCTGTCGGTTTCCGGTATCGCGGGTTACGACGATTAAAGTAATCGAAAAATGGGAGCACAATGCTACGTCAGGTTAACTCATTTTTACCACTTATCGTATGGAAAGTACAAAAATTTACCAAAAAAATGGGACGATTTCATGGTTTTCCCTTAGGGGTATTTAACCTTTTTTCCCACCGTTGCGCCACGGATGGAACCCCAAAGCCCTGAAACATTTGTTGGAAAAACGAGAAGACGGCTTCTACCTGGCCTGAAAAGAAAAAGGCTCCCCGTTTGAGAAGCCTTTGTGGGCGCAGAAGGATTCGAACCTCCGACCCCCTGCTTGTAAGGCAGGTTTTGTTTGTTTTTCAATATTTCGCGATTTTTATTTTATTTACTGAAAACCAAACAGTTACGTGATTTTCAATTTTTATTTTTTCGTTGTTTTTTGCCCTGTTTTGTACCTTTGATGTAAACCAGGATGTAAACCGGTTTACATGATATGATCCAGGACGCTACCATTCGGGTTACCTTGTACAAGTCCAAAACGCTGGCCAACGGCGAGCACCCGCTCATGCTCTACGTGACGCGCAACGGCAAGCGCAAATACATTGCCCTCGGCATCAGCTGCGCGCCGAACCTTTGGAACTTCGAGAAGAACGAACCCAAACGCAACCATCCGAACAGGCTGGAAGTTGAAGCCATCATCGGCAAGCGCATCGGCGAATTGCAGGACAAGGCGCTGGAAATGAAAATCACGGAAAAGGAAATCACGCCGGAAACGCTGGTCGGGTCGGTGCAACGGCCGACGGGCAAAACGGATGTGCTCGAATTTTTCGATGCGATCATCGAACGGCTTGACCTGCAACGAAAAGTCGGGAACGCCAATGCGTACCGCGATGCCAAGCGGGCGCTGCAGGCTTTCCTGGGCAAGCGGAAAACGCTGACTTTTTCTGAGATCGACTACGCATTTCTCAACCGTTTTGAGACGCATCTGCGTAGCAAGGGACTGGCAGAAACAAGCCTTTCGGTTTACTTCCGCACCTTACGCGCCCTGGTGAACAAGGCCAAGAAAGAACAACTATTGCTACCCAGCCAATATCCCTTTGAAGAGTTCAAAGTCTCCAAATTCGATACCCGCACCCGGAAACGAGCGATCAGCAAAGCGGAGGTTAAACGCCTCGAAGCCGTAGAGGTTTCTGACCAGCCGAAACTCCAACTTGCCAAAGATATTTTCCTGTTCAGTTATTATTGCCAGGGCATCAACCTGACGGACATTGCGCGCCTGCGCTGGTCGAACATTGTACAGGATCGCCTTTTCTACACCCGCGCCAAAACGGGTAAGGACTTCAATCTGAAATTGTTGCAGCCTGCCCAGGCCATCGTGGAATCGTACCGGCCCTTGACCGGACGGCAAGCAAGCGACTACATTTTCCCTATCCTGGAACAAGACCGGCACGTCACGCCGGTCCAGATCGACAATCGCATCCACAAACTCACCGGCCAGATCAACCAGGGCTTGAAAGTTCTCGGCCAGCAAGCCGGCATTGATACTCCGCTAACAACTTATGTGGCCCGGCATACTTATGCCACAGTGCTGAAGACCAGCGGCGTGCCTGTAGCTGTGATCAGCGAAGCCTTGGGGCATGAATCGGAGGCGATTACGCAGACTTATTTGAAGAGTTTTGAGAATGCGGTTATTGAGGCGGCTAATGAGGCGTTGTTGTAGCATTACGTGCAATTCCGGTTTGCAAGCCTGAAAGTGTACGCCAAAAAATTTACTTTTGTTGGACAATTAAAAACTAAGCAGCCATGGCCGCATCGAATAAAGCCAGTACCAAATTAAGTCCGCTCCAGTTGGAGTTGCTGAAAATTTACTCCTTCCAGCCTACGGAAGAAGAGCTGCGGGAATTAAAAAATCTGTTGGCCAAGTTTTTTGCACACCGGTTCACTGAAAAGGCCGCCAAGGCCGCTAAGGCCAACAATATTACGGACGAGGATTTAGACAAGTGGCTGGAGGAAGATGCGCAATGATCTTCGCCTGGTGCTGGATACCAACGTTTTCCTTGTTTCAATTTTGCCGCATCACAAGTATTGGTGGGTCTTCGAGAGCATTATCAATCAACGATACACGCTTCTGGTAACCAACGAGATACTTACCGAATACCTGGAAAAGTGTATCGAGAAATACGGGCCAGAGCTTTCCGGTGAACGGCTCGACTTCTTGCTGGAGTTTTCAAATGTTGAGCTGATTGCGCCTTACTATAATTGGAATCTGATTGAGGCTGACCCGGACGATAACAAATTCGTCGACTGTGCTGTCGCAGGCCAGGCGGATTTTATTGTCACCCATGACAAACATTTCCGGGTGTTGGAGGATATACCATTTCCGAAGGTGAAAACGCTTAGGTTGGAGGCGCTTAGGGAGTTATTGGAATTGGCTTGAAAGGGTGTAGGGAATGTGGGCATTAGATCAAAAGGCCTGGTAATAATGAAATTTATTTAACAAAAATACGGCTATCGAAACTCGGTAGCCTTATTTTTGTTTTCAAAGAAAGATGTGAAATGAATACATCCGGCCAAATTCAGGAAATATTTAACCGGCACCACGGCATTGTGGATGCCGGCACGCTGCTGTCAGAAGGCGTGAACTATTACCAACTCAACCAACTGGTAGACAGCGGCGCTGTGCTCAAACTGAAACGCGGCCTGTACAAGTGGAGCGATGCCGATACCGACGAGATGGTCGATGTGGCAAGAATCGTACAAGAGGGTGTGTTCTGCCTGCACTCCGCGGCGCTATTTCACGAACTGAGCACCTTCATCCCGGTTGAGTACCATGTTGCGATACCGGATAAGTCGAAAGTCGTGCTTCCGGAGTATCCGCCCATTAAACTTTATTACTGGGACCCTGTGCCTTATGAAACCGGCATTGAGGTCGTAACCATAACCGGCGCGCCTGTCCAGGTGTACAGTCCGGAAAAAACGGTTTGTGACATGGTGCGGTTTCGGCAACGGGTGGGAATGGACAGTATGAAAGAGGTACTGAAATCCTATCTCGATAAACCCGAGCGAAATCTGAGTCTGCTCCTGCAAATGGCAAAAACCCTCGGTGTTGAAGGTTTGATGCGGTCTTACCTTGAGATTCTTGTATGAAAAACATTCCAGCTTCCGTCCGGGACCGGCTCCTGAAAATTGCCAGGGAAAACCAAACAGATTTTCAGTTGCTGCTTATCCGGTATTTCCAGGAACGACTGCTTTACCGCTTGTCGAAATCCAGCTTCAAAAATAATTTCTGTCTCAAGGGGGGCGCATTGCTTTATGCTTTAGAGGGCGAACAAAGCCGGCCAACCCTTGATCTCGATTTATTGGGGATTGCGATAGCCAATAATCATGAAAAAATGCAGGATGCCTTCTCCCAGGTATCTGCCTATTCATACGAAGAAGACGGTGTGGTTTTCGACGCAGACTCTATCACGACCACCGATATTACCAAAGAAGGGAAATATCCGGGTATTCGCTTGAAAATTCGAGCCTCGCTCGGCAATGTCAAGCAAAATCTTCAGATCGATATCGGCTTTGGCGATATCGTCACGCCCGAACCGGTGTTGATGCAATATCCAGTTATCCTCGACATGGAGCCCCCGGAAATTCAGGCATATTCCGTCGAAACGGTCATTGCTGAAAAATTTGAAGCTATGATTGATCTTGGCGCCGTGAACAGCAGGATGAAGGATTTCTACGACATCTACCGGCTACTCCAAGCTGGAAAGTTCAACCCGGCAATTCTTTTTGAAGCCATTCAAACTACGTTCAGTAATCGACGCACTCCTTGCCCGGAAGTTCATCCTTTGTTTCAGGATGAATTTGCACTTGAGGAGCAGCGCTTGAGTCAGTGGGCGGCTTTTTTGCGCAAGTCAAAACTCGATTCGATTGCATTTCAGGAAGTACATGAAGTGATTCGTCATTGGTTGGAGCCGGTTTATCAGCAGCTTATCTCAGCCGACGATTCCGATTGAGAATAAATTTTGATTCTTGCCGCCAACTACTTTTTATCAAGCAGTTGCTTTACTACTTCCTCCAACTGTTCGACCCGCTCCTCCAGCGCCTCCAGCCTGCCCTTCCCAAAAGCGGTTTTGCCATCAGGCACCGTTGTCGATTTTTCCTGTGTTGTGCTTAAAAACATCGGCCCCTCGCCAGTCAACAGCCAATGGAGGTTTACAGATTTATACGTTTGCGTTATACGGCTTATAACCTCTGTTGATATTTTATTCTCGCCACTAACCATCCGGCTAATATTAGGTTGCGTCATGCCCAGGCTTTGAGCAAAGGTAGTCTGATTGAGTCTCAGGGCTTTAATCAGCGCTTTCAGGCGTGGACCCTGGTCGTATTGGATTTGTTCCATATTGTCATGAAAATGCCTATTCGTTATATTTTTTAATTGACGTTATAGCAAAATATAACACAAGGGCATACTTTTGTTGAAAGTTACCAATAAATTGAAACCCGAAACCTACGGCTAACTCAAGTTTACCTAAACCTGAAAAAAATATGCAAACATGGGAGCTGATAAACCTACGGTGAGCAGGCCCGATACCAAAGTACAAACGTACTCGCCGCTTCTTTTCGTTGCCCTGGCCTTGTTATTAGTTGCCATTGTACTTCTTCCCGAAACGGGATATAAGGTCGAACCGGAGGCGCCGAAAATGAAGCCCGAAGAAAAAATCAAACTCTTCAAACGCCTGCGAGAATTGGACGACTCGGAGCAATACGCGCTAATAGCCGCAGTAGATGGGTGGTATCCCTGCCTGCACAGCGGCCGCACCACTTATTACCTGAAAGCCAGTGAAGTATGGAAATACGGCGTCACCAGCAAGGGTAAATTCGGCCGGTACACTGCGGCTTTCCTGATTCAGAACAAGGTGTCTTACATCATTCAGTTCAAAGGGAACTTGTCGGAATGCCTGAAGCAGGAGCAGATCAAACTCTACAACTACCCCTACCTCCCGGAAAACCTGGCTCGCCCGCCGGATGATCGACTACCCAGGCCGCCCTACAATCCAATTATGCGCTAGGTTGTACCGAAGACCCGCCGGAATTACCTTTGCTAAAAAACACACATGGTAGTCGTAAAAATAGCCGACCAGGATGTGGCCGACAAGATCGACACACAATACGTTGAAACGCAGTTATCCGGCGTGCAAAACATAGGTATTGTGTTCGTCTGTACCCGCGAGGGTGAAGAAGAGGACGACGATTGGACGGATGATGCGGGGTTTCGGCATTTGGTTATCCGGCTGCCGTATGAGGAAGTGTTTCAGGCAAAAGATGTGCAAAAGATGATGCTGATGATGGCTCGGGAGCGGTTGGAAAATCAATAGTCACCAGTTGTTTCCTGGGGTTGGCGAATCCAGTTTTCCATAAAACACCTCCATTATTTTGTTTACGAGAGGTGTTCATTGTAGTCTTGTTTTACGCCTTTCCAAGTTGAAATGGTCGAGGTAGAAATAATGGAGGGGGTAGTAAGCGTACCCATTCGGCTTAATGATTATTCTATTTTGTTTTCGTAGTACCGTTCCGACATCTTGCCCTGTAAATACTCATAGATATTGGATTGAATCATTTGAACAGGAGCGAACTTGCAATCCGAACCATAAATCTCTGGAGAGTCATAAGCTAACCGAATGTTACTCAAGGCGACCTCTAAAATCTGGTAGGTGTAGACAGGTGTTCGACCATCTGCAATCTCACAGATCAATTCGGTAGCCATATCGTCGTCGGTATCTCATTCCATTTCCGATAGCTTCGCTTGAAAGTCCTCTAACGCTCATTGCTCCAAATCGTGGAGTGTTTTTGGCATGGTGTAGATGGTTGCTGGATAAAATGAAAAAGCACGTGCCGACGGGTACGCTACTAGCCATTACAAAAATACGGCAACAGCAATTTCCGAACAAGTAGCCAAGAAGTCATTTTGCCCAGGACTAATGTTGTTTTGCTATCTCATTGGAAAGAATCCTGCCGACTCCATAATTTAGCTTTGGCTGCTGCTCAGAATCACCGGCAAGGGAGTCCAAATTCAAATAAATCCTAATGATGAAAAGTTCCAAAAATACAGATACGCTTTACCCAACAGAGTTTGTAAATTATACGACCGATGAGGTTGAAAAGCATGAGCATATTCTTGAACTCATTAAAACTGAACCGCTATTTACCCATTTGAAGTCTCAAACGGGTTTGCGATTCCTCGATTTGGGGTGTCGTGTGCCAACCTTTCTTGAAATGTGCTATCACATGTTCAATGTCGAAGTTCTTGAAGGTGTAGAATTAAACACAGAAGAACAATGTATCAGGGATTTTTTGGACACGGCAACACCGAGCAAGGAGAACACAGGCGATTACGAGAGGGCTTTGAAGTGCAATAATTTTTTTGAGCTATACCTGCAAATGGTGAAGCCCGATCTTAATGATGGAGAACCGCCTTTAATGAGTTCACAGGAAGAATTTAGGGAAAACATTAAGATTCGATTTGAAGTCGATATTCGAGATTTTTTGCGATTGACTGATGAAAAGTATGATTTCGTCAATGCAACGAACGTATTACATTTTTTAGAAGACTCCGATGAGTTAGAAGAGGTATTGTTTCATATTAGAAGGATTCTTTTACCCGGAGGATTTGTTGTAATCAGGTTGCAAAACAATTGGTATAGGCAGACATATCTTAACTTCAATCGGATTAAAGAATCACTAAAAAAGAATTTCAAGATTGGAATTTCAATTGATAGCTACCGAAAGGCGCCAGGATGTAGCAGTACAGGTTCGATTCGACTATGCTGCCATC
>CALEYM010000346.1 GCA_937926185.1 uncultured Bacteroidota bacterium
AACATTTCCAGTTTAATATTTAAAAATTTCTAATTTTAATTTGTGAATGTTAAATGTTCAATGACCAATTTTCAATGTTCAATGTTCAATTACTGATGCGACAGTCTCTTTGACTAATTTACTTCTGCACGACGAACTTCCGGGTCAGCGTGCCTTCGGCGGTGGCGATACGGGCCAGGTACGTGCCGGCAGCCAGTTGCGGGAGTTGGTAGGTCAGCACGTCGGTCGTCAGGCCCGGGCGGTCTTCAAATTGAATAACGCGGCCGTCGATGCCGGCGATGGTGATCGTAGCATCGGTGGGTTTATCAAAGTTGACGCCGAGGTTCAGCGTGCTTTGAACCGGGTTGGGAAAAACGATCATGCTGGTTTCCGGCAGCGGTTTGTTGTCCGTCGTGGTCACCAGGCTGATGTTCATTCGGGCGACGGCATTGTATTCGACCCCAAAACCGAAGCTGTACCACCGGTCGGTGACCACGAAGGTGGAGGGGAAAAACATCTCGACGTCCAGGTTGAAGACGTGATAGGTAGTATTGCTGCCGCCGGTGTAGTTGACCATCACCAGATAACGCGCGCCTTTGTCGAGCGCTACGCCGGGGGTTTGTTTGGTGAAATCGAGCAATTCCACGGTCTGCAAGTCATAGTTTTGAACGGTATCCGGCGCCTGGTAGGCGTTGAAACCAACCAGATCGACGCTCGGCATGATCAGCTCCGTCGTCAGAAATTCAAAGTTACTCAGGTCAGGCAGAATATCGTCTTTTATTCGCAGCAGGTAAATGGTAGCCTCCACCGCGGTTGGGTCATCTTCGGAGAAAAAGGCAAAATCCATGGATGTGGCCTGGTATTGTTCCTGGGAAGCTGCGCTGGTGTAATACAAGGCGCCAACAGCCCAGTCAGCGGGATCGCCGCCGGGGCGGGTAGCGATAAGACTGCCGCCGGCTTCTTTCGAGTAAAGGCTGTTGGATACAAAGAAAGGATCGCCCACTACGTTGTCGAACGGGCGCCCGTCGGCGGAGTCGGCTCTTACGGAATACTCAATTCTGTAAGCGCCCACCGGCAGTTCAGGCGCGTATCTGCTGGTAATGGGAAATTCCACCAGACTGTCGGCCACACCCGGATCGATGGAAGCCAGCGAAACGCTGTCGGCAAAAATTTCTTCCCCGGTATCGGTTTTGATGGCCACTCTTACCACCACATTATTTTGCGGTTGCAGACCGGGGTTCGATACTTCCACAAAAAAGGAACCGAACGTATCGGTTGAAATTTGAGAAACCGGCTGCACCATGCTGGATGCGGGGTAAAAGAAATCGCCCAGCACGAGATTAAAAGCGGGAGTGGGGTTGTAGTCATACAATTCGATGTCATCCAGGTTCCAGTAATATTCGTAGTTGCCGGTCCATTGCCATTGCAGGTACACCGTGGCTTGATTGGCGGCTTTGCCGCTGATGTCGATTACCGGTATTAGCGGATTTTTGGAAAAACCCTGTGTACCGGAAAGATCGGGGAAGAAGTCATATTCCTGCCAGGTAGCATTATCCGTACTCACCCGCAACAAGGCGCCGGTAGCTCCGCTTGGCGGGAATATACCAACGTGAGTAGCGAAGGTGATAAATACCGAGGATTTGCCGGAGCAGTCGATGACGGTAGAGGTAAGCCGGGAAATGTGGTTGCTTGGCAGTTGACCGCCTTCGTCGGAGTCCAGCGTGACAAAGCCATTGGTAGCGGTTGAAGACGCAAACGGGTCCTGGCCGTATAAAGGCGGGCAACCGGCTACGCTGTTGCCGGCGGCAGGTTGGTTGCACCAGGTCCAGAGTATTTTTTTAGCATTCGTACTTGCGTCGACATTCGTCCAACCGGCCGGAATACCGCCGTCGAAATCTTCGGACCAAAAGGCCGGGGCTTGTGCATTTACCAGACCGCCGGTCAGCAAGGCGAATACCGGTAGCATTCTGGTGAAAAATTGCTTCATGTGTTGTTTTAGTTAGTTGATGAAACAGATAAAAGATAGTGTGGCAAAGATACTTTCGCACAGAACAGAGCTGCGCAGAATTGATGCAAATAGTGGATGTTTGGCCGCAATTGGCGAATTATACGATTCAAACCGACAAAAAAGGGCTATATTTCGTTCAGATTTGTTTTTTTACTTCTTTTGCCCAGGCGTCTTTCAGCGTGACGGAGCGGTTGAATACCGGTTTTCCGGCAACGGAATCGGGATCGGCACAGAAATAACCCAACCGGGTAAATTGAAACCGGTCGCCGGGCTGCGCTTCGGCCAGGGCCGGTTCAACCATGGCTTCCGGAATGAGCTCCAGTGAATGTGGGTTGAGCGATTTTTTAAAGTCCTCCTCCGCGGCAGGGTCTTCCAGTTGGAAAAGGCGATCGTACAGGCGCACCTCCGCCGGTTTGGCATACGCGGCGGAAAGCCAGTGAATGACGCCTTGCACCTTCAGTCCGCTGGTGTCCTGGCCCGAGCGGCTCTCCGGTATATATGTACAGTGCAGTTCAATCACCCGGCCATGGTTGTCTTTGACCGTGCTGGTACACTTGATAATATAGGCAGATTTGAGCCGCACCATGCCGCCCGGCGACAGGCGGAAATACTTGGGGGGCGGGTTTTCCATAAAATCGTCCTGCTCGATGTACAGTTCCCTGGAGAACGGCAGTTTGCGTTTGCCGGCTTCCGGGTCTTCGGGGTTATTTTCCGTTTCAAGCCACTCCACCGCATTGCCCTCCGGGTAATTGGTAATCACCACTTTTAGCGGGCGAAGCACGGCAAAACGCCGCGGCGCGCGTTTGTTCAGGTCTTCCCGCAGGCAAAATTCCAGCAGGCCCACGTCGATGATGTTCTCCCGTTTGGCCACACCTACCCGTTTGGCAAACTCCCGGATGCTCTCCGGGGTATAGCCGCGCCGGCGCAGGCCGCTGATGGTGGGCATCCGGGGGTCGTCCCAGCCGCGGACGTGATTTTCCTGCACCAGTTGCAGCAATTTGCGCTTGCTCATCACCGTGTAATTCAGGTTCAGGCGGGCAAACTCGTATTGTTTGGAGGGGAAAATACCCAGTTGTTCGATAAACCAGTCGTACAGGGCACGGTGCGGGATAAACTCGAGGGTGCAAACAGAATGGGTGATCCGCTCGATGCTGTCGCACTGGCCATGCGCCCAGTCGTACATGGGATAAATGCACCAATCGTCGCCCGTTCTGTGATGGTGCGCATGTTTGATCCGGTACAGGTACGGATCGCGCAAGTGCATATTGGGCGACGCCAGGTCAATTTTGGCGCGCAACACGCAATGGCCGTCGGGGAAATCTCCGCTTTTCATGCGTTCGAACAGGGCCAGGTTTTCTTCCGGCGATGTGTCGCGGTATTTGGTGGGTGTGCCGGGTACGGTAGGGCTGCCTTTCGCGGCTGCAATTTCTTCGGGTGTGGAAAAATCCACATAAGCCTTGCCGTCGCGGATCAATTGCACCGCCCACTCATACAACTGCTGGAAATAATCGGAAGCGTACAGTACCTGATCCGGTTCGAAGCCCAGCCAGCGCACGTCGGACAGGATACTGTCCACGTATTCCTGTTCCTCCTTGGTGGGGTTGGTATCGTCGTAGCGCAGGTTGCATTTGCCGTTGTATTTTTGGGCAAGTCCGAAGTTCAGACAAATACTTTTTGCGTGTCCGATATGCAGGTAGCCGTTCGGCTCGGGCGGAAAACGGGTTTGAACGCCGCTATGCCTGCCGGTACGGAGGTCTTCTTCGATGATTTCTTCGATAAAATTCAGCGGTTCATTGCCCGAAGACGGAGTCTCTGCGTTCATTATGTTTGTCGATAATATTTGAAGGCGCAAAGAAACGAACGTTTATTCAAGTAATTATGGTTCCCCGGTATTTTAGAATAATCCGGTTACTTTTCCGCTGGCGTCGATGTCGATTTTTTCCGCCGAAGGTACTTTGGGCAGGCCGGGCATGGTCATAATATCGCCGCAGATCATCACGATAAATTCTGCGCCGGCAGCCAGCCGCACTTCACGGATATTGACCACGTGATTGGACGGCGCGCCGCGCAGTTTCGGATCGGTAGAGAAAGAATACTGTGTTTTGGCCACACAAACGGGATAATGCCCGTAGTCTTCCTGCAGTTTTTTGATACGATTGCGCACATCCGTATCGGCGGTGATGTCGGTGGCGCCGTAAATTTTCGTGGCGATCGCCTTCATTTTTTCCCACAAAGGCTGATCGTCTTCGTATACGAAATGAAAATCGGCCTTTCCGTTTTCCGTCATTTGCACCACGGCGCGGGCGAGGTCTTCGGCGCCTTTACCGCCTTCGGCCCAGTGTTTGGAGACGACAACCGGCACGTCGTAGGGCGCTAATTTTTGCCGCAACAGGTTGATTTCGGCCTCGGTATCGTAAGTGAAGTGGTTGACCGCCACCACGCAGGGCAGGCCGAAGTGTTTGCGGATGTTTTTAACGTGGCGTTCGATATTGGGAAAACCTTTTTCCAGGGCTTCCAGGTTTTCCTGGCTTAACTCTTTTAAATCGGCGCCGCCCTGGTATTTCAATGCCCGGAGCGTGGCCACCAACACCACCGCGTCGGGGCGCAGGCCGGATTTCCGGCATTTGATGTCGATAAATTTCTCTGCGCCGAGATCGGCGCCGAAACCGGCCTCGGTAATCACGTAGTCGGCCAGTTTGAGCGCGTTTTTGGTGGCGGTAACCGAGTTGCATCCGTGTGCAATATTGGCAAAAGGCCCGCCGTGAATGAACGCCGGCGTATGTTCGAGGGTTTGCACCAGGTTGGGTTTGATGGCGTCCTTGAGCAACACGGTCATGGCGCCGTGGGCATTCAGGTCGCGGGCGCGAACGGGTTGCCGGTCGCGGGTGTATCCGATCACGATGTTGCCGAGGCGTTCTTTGAGGTCGGAAAGCGAAGTGGCCAGGCAAAAAATAGCCATTACTTCGGAAGCCACCACGATATCGAAGCCGTCTTCGCGGGGGTAGCCGTTGGAAATGCCGCCCAGGCTCACGACGATGTCGCGCAGGGCGCGGTCGTTCATATCCACCACCCGTTTCCAACTGATGCGGCGCACGTCGATGCCGAGTTCGTTGCCCTGGTGAATGTGGTTGTCCACCAGGGCGGCCAGCAGGTTGTTGGCCAGGGCAATGGCGCTGAAATCGCCGGTAAAGTGCAGGTTGATGTCTTCCATCGGGATCACCTGGGCGTAGCCGCCGCCGGCGGCGCCGCCTTTCATGCCGAATACCGGGCCGAGGCTGGGTTCGCGCAGGCAGATCATGGTTTTTTTGCCGATGCGGCTCAGCCCGTCGCCGAGGCCCACGGTGGTGGTGGTTTTGCCTTCGCCCGCGGGCGTGGGGCTGGTGGCCGTAACGAGGATCAGTTTGCTGCCGGGCCGTTCCGGCAGACTGTCGAGGTAGGCGAGATCGACTTTTGCCTTGTAATGGCCGTAGGGTTCGAGTACTTCGTCGGGGATGCCGAGTTTTTCGGCGGCAAGGGGTACGATACGGCGGGGCGTGGCCTGCTGGGCGATTTCGATGTCCGAGAGCATAATTTGTTATTATATGATAAAAGGCGGCGCAAGATAATGGCATTTTACATCCTTTCCGGCATCTCGATCCCCAATAATTCCATCCCTGATTTCAGCGCTTGCCCCACGGCCCGGCTCAAAACCAGCCGGAATGCCTTCGCTTGGGCGCTGTCGGCGTTGAAAATAGACAACTCGTGCCAGAACCGGTGATAACTCTTGGCCAGGTTGTAACAATAGTTGGCAATGTGTGAGGGATCGTATTCCCGGGCCGCGGCGAGCACTGTGTTGGGATATTCATGCAGGGCTTTCAGCAGCTCCTTTTCTTCCGGCCGGTAAGCCGTATAGTTTTTGGCTGGGGCCAGATCGACGCCTTCTTTTTCCACCCGTTGCATCAGGCCGTTGATCCGCACGTGGGAATACTGGATATAGGGGCCGGTTTGCCCCTGCAAGTCGACGGATTCCTCGGGGTTGAAGATCATTTTTTTCCGGGGATTGACCTTGGTCATATAAAATTTCAGGGCGCCCAATCCGATCCTGCGGATGTCTTCGGCGCGGCCGGCGGGGTCAACGTCGGTCAGTTCGGTGTCCCGTTCGCGGGCGTTTTCCCAAGCCAGGTTGACCACTTCGTCGATCAGGTCGTCGGCGTCCACCACGGTGCCTTCGCGGGTTTTCATACGTCCGGTGGGTAGTTCCACCAGGCCGTAGGACAGGTGGTGCAAGCCGTCGGCATAAGGTTCGCCCAAGCGCTTCAGCACTTCGAAAAGCACGATAAAGTGGTAGTTCTGTTCGTCGGCCACCACGTACACCATTTTTTCGCAGTTGAAATCGTGGTACCGCATCCGGGCGGTGCCGAGGTCCTGGGTAATGTACACGGAGGTGCCGTCGGCGCGCAGCACCACTTTCTGGTCGTAGCCGGCGTCGGTCAGGTCTACCCACACCGAGCCGTCTTCCTTGCGGAAAAAGGCGCCTTTTTGCAGGCCGTCGTCTACGATATCTTTGCCCAGCAGGTAGGTATCGCTTTCGTAATAAAGTTTGTCGAAGGCCACGCCGAGTTTGGCGTATGTTTCATCGAAACCCGCGTACACCCAGTTATTCATTTGCTGCCAGAGCGCCACGGTATCCGGGTCGCCGGCTTCCCAGCGGAGCAGCATGTCGCGCACTTCCGCCCCGAGCCGGGAATGATCGTTGAACCACTTGTTTTTATATTCTTTGAAAAAATCCTTCTCCGGTTGGTCCGGTTTGTGTTTTTCGGCATACAATGCCTTTGCCGCGGGAGTTTGTTGCCAGGATTCGTATTCTTCTTTTGTTTTATTTTCAAACAGGACGTAATAATCGCCCACAAAATGGTCGCCCTTTATACCCGTCGAACCGGGGGTTTTACCTTCGGCAAATTTCTGCCATGCCAGCATACTTTTACATATCGCCACGCCCCGGTCGTTGACGATCTGTGTTTTCACCACGTCGTAGCCTGCCGCGTCGAGTATACGGCTGCACGACCAGCCCAGCAGGCAATTGCGCACATGCCCCAGGTGCAGGGGTTTGTTGGTGTTCGGGCTGGAATATTCCACCATAACCTTGCGGCCGTTGCGCGGCTGGCGGCCGAAACCGGTATCAGACAGCGCGGTTTGCAGGAAATGTTGCCAGTAGGCCGTGCCGAGTTCCAGGTTTAAAAATCCTTTTATGGTATTGAAACCCTGTACTTCGGGCACATTTTCCTGTAAAAAACCGCCAATTTCGGCGCCGGCAGCATCGGGGGCTTTTTTGGCTATTTTTACAAAAGGAAAAATAACGACGGTATAATCGCCGGTAAATTCCGCCGGCGTCGTATTGATCTGAACTTTTCCCGGCTCAAACGTTTCACCATATAATTGTTCAACAGCCCGGACGACGGCATTCTGGAGGGTTTCAATGATTGTCATGTTCTAAAATTTGAGGGCGCAAAGGTATCGCTTACCTTGCAAGCGGAAAACATTTTACGGATTTGACTGCTGCAAGCTTGCATTCATGTACATATTGCGCCGCTTTTAAGTTCCGGTAAAATAAACTGGATAGATGGAAAGAAATACCAAATCTGTTGTAACCCAGACAATCACCCCCGACGACATGGTGTCGCGGGACGATTTGCTGGCCGCGGAAGAGCCCCTGGAAATCCGCATCAGCCACGGCGCCGGGGAGCAGAGAAGGCGTTTATCCCTGGCCGTGACGATGCGCACGCCCGGCGACGACGAAGACCTGGCCGCGGGTTTTTTGTTCACAGAGGGCATTATACAGGATGCCGGGCAAATACTGGCGATCAAATGGCTGGCAGAAAATACCGTTCAGGTGGAACTCCAACCTTCGGTACAGGTAGACGAGGCTCGTTTGACCCGGCATTTATTCACCTCCTCCAGTTGCGGCGTCTGCGGCAAGGCTTCGCTGGACGCCGTACAGACGGTGGCGTGCCATTTCCCGAAAGCCGGGTATCCGCGGGTGGATCGCCAAGCGCTGTTCAGCTTGCCTGCAGCCCTCAGACAGGCGCAAAAGACATTTGAAGCCACCGGCGGACTGCATGCGGCGGGTCTGTTCGACGCCGGCGGCAACCTGTTGTTGCTCCGCGAAGATATCGGCCGGCACAACGCCGTGGACAAAGTGATCGGCGCCGCCCTGCGCAGCGCCTGGCCCCTACCCTTCCGCGACTGCCTCTTGCTGGTGAGCGGGCGCGCCGGCTTCGAACTGGTGCAAAAAGCCGCCATGGCCGGCATCCCACTGCTGGCAGCCGTGGGGGCGCCGTCCAGCCTGTCAGCCGAACTCGCCGCCAACAGCGGGATGACCCTGGTGGGTTTTCTGCGCGGAGAGCGGTTTAACATTTACGCCCATCCCGACCGCATTTCAGGCTAGAACCCGAAGGTGATCGCAAACCGGTATTGCCAGGGATTTTCGATGGCGTTGATGTCGCTGCCTACGTAAAAGTCGTACATGATGGCGATTTCCTGGCCAAAGCCGCCTTCGCCGTTGGAGAAGTTGTATCCCAGGCCGACATATTGGGCCGGACGGGTGCGTTTGCCTTTGTTTATGCCGTTAAAATCCTCATAGAGGTATTGGTCTGTCACGGTGCCGAGCTCACCCTGGACGAATAAACCCTTGAAAATTTTTACCCTGGCGAATAGACTCAGTTCCACGTCGAACAGGTTGTAGGTACCAATGCCCTGATATTTGACAGAGTTAAAATCAATGGAAATCCGGGGACCGACGGACAGGGGGCCGATAATTTTATAGCCCGCCATTGGGGACAGGCCGAAAGCGAACTGGGAATAGCCGAATCCGCTGCCGAAACCGAGGCCGATGCCGCCGCCGAACCAAACATGCTCCTTGAAAGAATAATCGGAGTCGCTTTTTTTCTTTTTCTTCTTCTTTTTCTTTTTGAAATAATCGTAATCGGTGCTGGAAAGCAGGGAAAAAGACTCCTGTGCGACGGCTTTCGGGATGCCGGTGAGCCCCATGATCAGGAAAATCAGGACAGAGAAAAAGCGCAGTTGCTTCATAATTAAGATTTTAGAATCTTTTGGACTAACAGTTTGTGTTCAACAAGCAGGTGATAGACGGTCTTTTAACACTTGGGGTTGGCTGTTTGTACGGCTATAAGTTGCGTTTAAACCGTCAGGTTTATGACGAAATTATCAATTTGGCAAGGTTACGGCTTCTGTTTTTCGGCACATTCTTTACTTTCGCCCGCTAAAACCACGCCCCGCGTTTGCCACAAAGAAACGGCGATTCCCGAATTACTTCCGGTCAATTTGCCCAGCATTTATTTCAAAAGCCGATTAAAAAGGAATCAAGCAACCCTCGGCGGTTCTGTTTCGTACATAATACCATT
>CALEYM010000347.1 GCA_937926185.1 uncultured Bacteroidota bacterium
GCGACTTCTTCAAATCTTCCGTTCAGGCCAGAATATCGCGCACCACCTTCCCCGACACATCCGTCAGCCGGAAACGCCGGCCCTGGTAGTGGTACACAAAACGCTCGTGGTCGATACCGAACAGGTGCAACAGGGTGGCCTGCAGGTCGTGCACATGCACGGGGTTCTCGGCGATGTTGTATCCGAATTCGTCCGTTTCGCCGTACACGATGCCGGGTTTGATGCCCGCGCCGGCCATCCAGATGGTAAAGCAGCGCGGGTGGTGGTCGCGGCCGTAGTTATCGTCGAGCAGGCCCTGGCCGTAGGTGGTGCGGCCGAACTCGCCGCCCCAGATGACGAGCGTGTCTTCGAGCAGGCCGCGTTGTTTCAGGTCGGTGATGAGGGCTGCCGAGGCCTGGTCCACGTCTTTGGCCAGGCGCGAGGTCATGCCCAGCAGGTCGCTGTGCGCGTCCCAGCCCATGTGGTAGAGTTGTACGAAGCGTACGCCGCGTTCGCAGAGGCGGCGGGCCAGCAGGCAGTTGGCGGCAAAGGTGCCGGGTATCATGGCGTCGGCGCCATAGAGGCGGAAAGTGCTGTCGGGTTCGCCGCCGAGGTCTGTCAGTTCGGGCACGGAAGTCTGCATCCGGTAGGCCATTTCGTACTGGCTGATGCGGGTGTTGATCTCGGGGTCGCCGAAATCTTCGGCGGCCCGGTGGTTGAGCCGGGCGATCACGTCGAGCATTTCGCGGCGGCTGAGGCTGTCCATGCCATCGGGGTCACGCAGGTAGAGCACGGGGTCTTTGCCCGCGCGGAACTGCACGCCCTGGTGTACGCTGGGCAAAAACGCGCTGCCCCACACCCGCGAGGCAAGGGGCTGAATATTGCCCTTTCCACGCGACAGGAGCACGATGTAAGCGGGGAGGTTGCTGTTTTCGCTGCCCAGGCCGTAGCTGAGCCAGGAGCCGATGGCCGGGCGTCCCGGCTGCTGGTGCCCGGTCTGGAAAAACGTGACGGCCGGGTCGTGGTTGATCGCCTCGGTGTGCATGGATTTGATGATGCACAATTCGTCCACCACCCGCGAAGTGTAGGGCAGCAGGTCGCTGATCCAGGCGCCGCTTTGGCCGTATTGTTTGAAATCGACCCGGGCGCCGATCAGGGGGAACGACTTCTGGCCCGCTGTCATGCCCGTGAGGCGCTGGCCCATGCGCACGGTGGCCGGCAGTTCCTGGCCGTGCATTTCGCGCAGTTTGGGCTTCCAGTCGAACAGTTCGAACTGCGACGGCGCGCCGCTCTGGAACAGGTAGATGACTCGTTTGGCCTTTGGCGCAAAATGCGGCAGGGCGCTTTCGATGGCAGCCTGTGCCCCGGCATCATTCCGGCGGCAGCCGTGGCCCAGCAAGGAGCCCAGCGCCATGCCGCCGATGCCCACGGCGGCGCGGTGGAGGAAGGTTCGGCGGTTGAGTTGCAGCAAATGTTCCATACTTGGAGGGCAATAGTACTGAATTATTTTACATGATGACTTTTAAATTTCACATTTTGACTTCCATATCCGTCCTGAATTATCCTCCTGAATATCGCGCACTAAATTCCGGAGTCCGCACTTGATAAAATACATCGTGACTTGGCCTTTCGCGTCCCCCCTATCGCTATCTTTGACCCATGAAGCGTTTTTTCAACACCACGGGGTTGTGCAATCCGGACGATCACTACATGGTGGATCCTTTCCGGGGCATGTACGATTCCATTTACGCCCTGATTGAGGCCAAGCAATTCTTTTTGCTGCATGCGCCCCGGCAAACGGGCAAAACCACTTTTTTGCACCAATTAGCCCACCGGCTTAACCGGGAAGGGAAATATATCGGCATTGTTTTTTCAGTAGAGACGGCCGGCGTGCCCAGTTTTACGGAGGAAATGGCCAACGAACGGATGGTAGATGCCCTGTACCGGATGGGCCCGGTTTTCCTGCCTGAAAATGAGCGTCCGGCGCCGCCTGAACACCCGGTTAGCCTGTTAAACTATCTCAGCAACTGGGCTCAAAGCCAGTCCAAACCCATCGTACTGCTGGTTGATGAAGCCGACTCGCTCTGGGACGACGTGCTGGTATCCTTCCTCCGCCAAATGCGCGACGGCTTTCAGGGGCGCCCCAAAAACTTCCCGCAATCCGTGGCCCTCGTCGGCCTGCGCGATATCCGCGAATACAAAATGAAAGCCCGGGGCGACAACCCTTCGCTGGGCAGCGGTTCGCCATTTAATGTAAAGGCCGAGTCGTTTTTTCTTCCGGTCTTCTCCCGTGAAGAAGTGCGCGGCTTGCTTCAACAACACACAGACGACACCGGGCAGGTATTTTCTCCCGAGGTTATGGACAAGTTGTACGAATACTCCGGCGGCCAACCCTGGCTCACCAATGCCCTGGCCAACGAGATCGTGCGCAAATTACTCGGAAACGACTTTTCCAAACCCATCACCCCTGAACTGGTGGAACAAGCCAAGGAAAACCTCATCGCCCAGCGCCAAACGCACTTAGACAGTCTCGTGGACAAAATCCGGGAAGACCGTGTACGCCGTGTGGTGATGAGCATTATCAGCGGCGACTCGCTTAACTTTGACGATTACGACGACGCCCTGCGCTATTGCCGTGACCTGGGCCTGATCACCCAAACCAGCCCGGTGCAATTCGCCAACCCCATCTACCGCGA
Organism: uncultured Bacteroidota bacterium; assembly: GCA_937926185.1. GTDB lineage: Bacteria > Bacteroidota > Bacteroidia > Chitinophagales > Saprospiraceae > M3007. Next base: position 2,676 of record CALEYM010000347.1, read on the forward strand.
AATCGTCACCCGGGTGCTCAACGGCGGCCTGCAGGAAAGTTTCAACCAGGACCTGGTGGAAACTGCCTGGTACATTCGACCCGACGGTACCCTGGATATGGATAAACTGCTCAAGGCTTTCGTCACTTTTTACCGCCGCCACTCTGAATCCTGGCTCCAACGTTTTCAATATAAAGAAGCCGGTCACCAATTGTTGCTCATGGCTTTTCTCCAGCGCATCGTCAACGGCGGCGGTCGCCTCGAACGCGAAATGGCGGTGGGCAACGGTCGTACCGATCTGGCCGTTTTCTGGAAACAACAAACGATTGCACTGGAATTAAAAATTCGTTACGACCAGTGGTCCGAAGCCGAGGGTTTGGAGCAACTTAGTCGCTATCTGGATCAATTAGGTCAAAAAGCGGGTTATCTTATCCTTTTCGAAAAAAAATCTGCGCAAGAAATTCCCTGGGAAAAACGGCTGGGCTGGGAAATACGCGAACACGAAGGAAAACAGATCACCCTGGTGTGTATGTAACTTTTACATTTTACATTTTGACTTTCACCACCGTCCCCTCCCCAACCCTGCTCTCCAACTCAAACTTTCCCCCCATCCGCTCCGCCCGCCGCTGCATATTCCACAACCCGTTGCCGCGCTTCACCTGCTCCACGTCGAACCCGCGGCCGTTGTCGCGCACTTCGAGGTTGAGGCCGCCATTTTCGGCCTGCACACTCACCCACACGTCGCTGGCGCCGCTGTACTTGGCCGCGTTGTTCACGGCTTCCTTGAACAACAGGTAAAAATCCTTGCGTTGTTCCATGGGCAGGTTCAGGTCTGCCACCGATTCGTCTGCCTGGAAGTGCAGGGCGATGCTTTGGGGTTCGAGCATTTCGGCGGCGAATTGTTTCATACGTTGCAGCACGTTGGCCATCGTGTCGTTTTGAGGGTTTACGCTCCAGATGATGTCGTCCATGCTTTCCATCGCCTGGCGTGCCTTCTCGCCTATTTCGGGTTGCTTGACCGCTTCGGAAAGGATACTGATACTGCTGAGGGTGCTGCCCAGGTCGTCGTGCAGGTCGCGGGCGATGCGCACCCGGTTTTCGGCCTCGCGCAATCGGGCGCGGGTACGCTGGCGATTGCGCCAAAGAAAAAAAGACAACAGGCTTAAGGCCAGCAAGCCGCTTAGCCCCAGTATCCAGCGATTTCGTTGCGCGCGCTGGCGTTCCAGTTCAATGGCCGCCTGTTGCGCGATTCGTTCTTTTTCCTGCCGTTGGGCCGCGCGTTCTTTATCAAATTCGTATTCTTTTTCCTGCACGGCCATGGTGCGGATATCGGCTTTATTAAAAATGCTGTCGCGGATGCGCTGACTGTTCCGGAGTGCATCGAGGGCTTTGTCTGCTTTGTTCAGAGCGCGGTATGCCTCGGCCAATTCTTCCCAGGCATGCGCCACTTCCAGCGGGCGTTCGGTTTTTTGCGCCAGGGCCAATGCTTGTTGCGCGGCAGCCAGTGCGGCGCGGTGGTTTTCGCCCAGGCGAGTCAGCAACCGGCTGCGCAACACCAAAGCGGCCGGCAGAAAGCGTTGGTACTGTATTTTTTTTGCCGTCGCAACGGCCTCATCAATAGCGCGCAGCGCTTCCGGCAGCCGGTTGAGATGGAGCAGCGCGGAGGCCGAGTGGTACAAGCCTTCGGCTTCGCTTTCGCGGAAGCCTTTTTCGCGGGCAATTTGCAACACCTCCTGCGCAACGTCGTAGGCTTTTTCAAACTGTAAATCGCCGAGGTACGCCGCCGACGTGGTCAACAGCACCGTGGTACGCATAAAGTCGGTGGAAGCATACGGCAAGGCCCTGGTATAATATTCCAGTTCTTCCCGGTGCAGGCTTTGAAATCCCTTTACCCGGCCCAAGCCCTGGTAGATGTCGTACAGTATTCCGGAGGCCTGCGGCATCGTTTCGGCAATTTTCAAAGCTTCCAAAAAACGCTCCTGGGCCCCGGCATAGTCGGCGCGGTCGGTAAGGCAATTGGCCAGATTGGACAATGCGCCGCAGACGTTCATTTGGTCGCCCAGGCTCCTGTACAAGGCAATGGCTTTTTCAAAACAATCAACACCCGCATCTGACTGGCCCATTTTTGTCATCACCGCTCCCAAGTTGAGATAGCCCTGGGCAATGCCCGCCTGATTCCCGATTTCCGTATTGATCTGAATCGCGGAGCGAAGCAGCAACTCCGCGTCTGTAAAACGACCCATCATGGAATAATTGTTAGCCAGGTTGGCTTGCACCGTTGCCATGCCAGGGCGGTCGCCGCTCGCTTCTTTCAACTGCAAGGACCTCTGATAGTAGTTGTTTGATTTTTCAAATTCACTGCGTTGGCTGTACAGCACCGCCAGATTCAGAACAGTGGAAGAAAGCCCGGCCTGGTCGCCGATGCGTTCCCGGATTTGATAAGCCTGTTCATAAAATTCTACTGCTTTATCCAGATTACCTGTTTGTTGGGCCACCTTGCCGCGGTTGTGCGTGGCGCGCGCCTCCATTTCCGCATCGGAGGTTTTCTGCGCCTGTTCGAGCGCCTGCAGGTAATATTTCTCAGCCTGGACATAATCCCGTTGCCGGAAAACGGCATCACCCGACAGGTTGAGCGCCTTCATGGCTTCTTTATCGTTTCCAGCTTCATTGGCCAGCTGGTAAGCATCGCGGGCGTACTGCACTGCTTTTACAGGGTCTTTTTTTTGCCAGGCAAAACTCAACTCATTGCACAAAGCGGCCTTTTCGGCTGGGGAGCCGGCGGCGGCCAGTTGTTGTTCCAAAGCGGGAATTTGATTCGGCGTCGCGGTTTGGGCCCGGAGCGAAAAAACAGGGGTTGCCAGCATTAAAATGGCAATTTGCAAGACGCGGGTTTTCATTGTTTTGCAGTGTTTAGGAAGTTATTAATCCATGCCGTGGCATTACGTCTTCGGGGGGAGTCCCTGCAATATTACAATTTATCCTGCGAATCAGTTGTTAAGTAACGTACGTTTTGGATAGCCTGTCTGCCCGGCGCAAGTCACCGCCCCCTTTTCTCCCCCCCCGCGCGCTTGTCATTCCGCAGGAACCTGTACGCTCTACGAGGGGAAAGCATGAGATGCGCCCGTAGAGTGGACAGGTTCCTACGGAATGACAAGCGCGCGGGGGGGGAGAAAAAGGAAGATTAGCTTGGGCTCACTGGTTATGCGAAGCAAAGGCTCGGCGGTATCGAGTGCATCATTAACATGTAAATCAAACCTGCACCAGCACTCGCGTCCCCTCCCCCACCCTGCTTTCCAACCCGAACCTTCCTCCCATCCGCTCCGCCCGCCGCTGCATATTCCACAACCCGTTGCCCCGTTTCACCTGCGCCACGTCGAAGCCGCGGCCGTTGTCGCGTACTTCCAGGGTGAGGCCGCCGTTTTCGGTCCGCACCCTCACCCACACGCCGGAGGCGCCGCTGTACTTGGCCGCGTTGTTCACCGCTTCCTTGAACAGCAGGTAAAAATCCTTGCGCTGCTCCATGGGCAGGTTCAGGGTGGCGACGGCCTCATCCGCTTCAAAGTGCAGGGCAATGCCTTGTGGTTCGAGGATTTCCACGGCGAATTGTTTCATGCGTTGCAGTACGTTGGCCATGTTGTCGTTGCGCGGGTTGACCGACCACACGATGTCGCTCATGGCTTCCATCACCTGCCGGGCGCGCTCGCCGATGGCGCCGAAGCGGGCCCGGTCGATGTCTTGTTGCAGATTGCGTAGCGCCGCCTCGCTCAGGATGCTGATGCTGCTGAGGGTGCTGCCCATTTCGTCGTGCAGGTCGCGCGCGATGCGCAGGCGGAGTTTTTCCTGCTGGAGGCGGCGGATTTCGCGGTAGCGGAAGATGGCGTAGACGAGGGCGATGAAGGCCGCCACGGTCAACAGGTAGAACCACCAGGTTTGCCAGAAGGGCGGACGTATTTTTATCGGGAAAGAAGTCGTTTCGGTCGGCGTGCCGTTTGCCAACTGTGCCCGAACTTCGAATATATAGTCTTCGGGCGGCACATTGGTGAAGCGGGCGGAGGACAATGGAGAAGGTTGGCTCCATTCGTCCTTCAGCCCTTTTAACCTGTATGAATAATAGACCGACAAATCGGGCAGGGCAAAACTGCTGAAATGCAGCGTAAAGTAGTTCTCATCGTACCGAAGGCGGATGGGCTTTTCGATATTCCGGCCCAGGACGGACGAGTCGCCGTCCACCGTAAAAAGCGTTACCCTAGGCTTGGCAGCGGGCGCTTCGTTTTCCAGGGCTGCGATGTCGAGCACCAAAAAGCGGTCGTTGGCGCCAAATGCAAGGCGCCCGCCGGGGAGCGGGTTGGGGAAGAAGCGGGTTTGAAAAGGAAACCCCACCAATTCGGAGAGGGGAATGATAGTCAGTTCCCGCCTGGAGGGATGAAAACGAACCATGCCGCCGCCCATGTACCCATAATAAATATAGCCCTTGGCGTCCATAACCATGTCGCTGAGAGATCGCGGCACGCTCCTGGCGCCCTTAAACCGGATGAGCCGGGTCTGTTCCGTTTTCAGATTGAACTCGAAAATGCCGGCAATGCAGCCGCCCACCAGGGTAGAGTCGTTGATTTTCACCAAGCCAATCACATATTCGCGCAACTGGTCAAACGAATCGGTAGCGGGTGGCAGGAAGTTGCCCAAACATTTTCCGGTTGTATGGTCAAACTTGACGATGCCTTTGTTGGTGGACAACCAAAACAGGCCGGAATTTCCTTCGATAATGTCATACACCATTCCATAATCGGCAGGTGTCAGCGGATAATTGGTAAACTTGCGCGTAAGGCAGTCCCATTTGACGATACCCTTGTCCCGCCAAAGCCCCCACCACAGGTTGCCTTTGGTATCTTTTATGGCCCGGTATGCCGAAGTACCCTTGAACTCAGGGCAGTAAAATGTTCGGTGCTGCCGGTTTTTGATGTTGTAAATCTGGAACCAGCCGTTTTGCCGGGCCATCCAGACATCGCCCTCGTTGTCTTCGACGCTGTTCCAAAAAGCATGACGGTGCTCGCCTTCCGGTTTATTCCAGAACCATTTTTCCTGCACTTGGAAATTGGAATCCAATACAACGACACCTCCTTCCTGCATCCAGTAACAAACGTAATACCGTTTGTCGGAGGCGAAAAAAATGTCTGAAACTTCGCCAGGCGGCAACGATCGGGCGCCCTGTTTCAAATCTTCTTTGAAAATCCGGAAGGGCGGTTTTTTTACAGGATTGAATATATTGATGTTTTCTGCGTCAAGCACCCACAGATTGCCTCTGACGTCTAAATGAAGCCAAGCTACCCATTGGCCGATGTGCAGGCCGTGGGGGTCGTCTCTGTTGGAGGCATATTGCCAAAAGCGGTCGGTAGCGGGGTCATAACAGGTTAAATTCTTTCTGTAGTAACGCCCGAACCACACCCGCCCGAGGCTGTCTTCTACGAATCCCGATGCCGTGTTGAGCTCCGGTATTTTCACGTATTGATGGGTTTTCATGTCGTACTTGTAACCATTCTGTTCAAACTCGGCCAGCCACATCGTTTGGCGGGAATCAATAAAGAAAACAGAAGAGAAGAGGTCAAAAATGGGCCAGCCGTGGGGGTTGTTTTTTTGATACCAGACCTCGCCCGTTTCCGGGTTGTACCGCACCGGTTTCAGGTTGTGGGCAAACCAGAACCACCCCTCGGCATCCTCGTAAATTTTGGCAGTATGGCCCGGTGGATCCAGTTTGAGCGACATGCGGGCAGGTACGAAGCAGCCATTTTTTGAATCAAAAAGTACCAGTCCGTGAGAATCCGTGTTGGCCCAGATGCGTCCTTTCCGGTCTTCGTGCATCCCGCCTATGTAAAACAAGGGCTTGAACGTAATGCTGGAATCCCGCCTTTCGCTCCGCGCGTAAAAAGCCTCAACATGGCCGGTGACATGGGAAAGCCTTTTGAGGCAACGGCGTTCATCGTAAAACCAAACACTGCCGCGGGAATCAACCAGAAAAAGCCTTATGGCAAGATAGGAGTCGGTGGACAGGCGGCCCTTGTCCTGGTGTGGGTAAACCTTTACAAAC
>CALEYM010000348.1 GCA_937926185.1 uncultured Bacteroidota bacterium
TGCAAAATATATCTGCGTGATATAATACGGTACGCTGGTTTTGTATTGCGGCGAAGTTTCACAACGTTGAAAGGCTTTTGCCGCTTCGTCGTATTTGCCCTCGAAGAATGCGCAACAACCGTAATAATAGTTGGCCGGATAATACCATTCGCTGCGCTGGTTTTCTTTCAGGCCGGCCAAAGCCGTTTTAGCCAGGGCAAACTTTTTGGTTACGAAATAACTGTATCCTTGTTTGAAGCGGATCTCGTCGCGCACCGGCCCCGAAACGGCATCGGTGGGGGCCATGTCGTAATATTCCAGCGCCTCGTTGTACTTTTTGGCGTTAAAATAATAATCGCCGATCTCGAGCGCGGCCTGGCTGGCCTGTGGCGAGGGCGACTGGTCGCGCAGGAAGTCGAATACCTGTTTTTCTGCTTCCGGTTGTTCCAGGCGCACGGCGCATTTGGCGTGATACAATTCCGCGTCCGTTTTCAGGGCGCGCCATTCCGGCTCGTTGACCGGGCGGAGCAAGTCCATCGTTGACCGGAATTCTTTTTGCGCCAGCCCGAACAAACGCTGGTTGAAAAACTCCACCCCGCGTTTGTAAGCCAGGTTAGCCTCGGTAAACACCGTTGTTTGTTGGGAAGACAGCAAGATGGGGGTCAAAAAAAGAAGGAGAGAAAAGATACCTTTCCGAAGGTCCATGTTAACAGGTATTTCGATTTTTAATGGAAAAAGGACGCCTGAACAAACGTCCCGGGGCCGTGTGGTCATGCGAACGGTTATCATTTTGGCAATTTCTTAACAAATCCTAAACGCGCAAACCGGAGGCGAAAATATGTATTGCTTTGAAAAGTTAAGAATTGCTCCCGGTATTCCGACAGGTAACCGACACTTTAGCCGGAATGCACACTATTATGTAGGTTTGCCCGACGAATCACACGCCAAATATGGACTTTTTTATCGCAACCCTGTTTTCGCTTTTTTCCATCGTCGATCCGCCGGGCGCCATTCCGGTGTACGTGGCGCTCACCAGCGACCGCCCCAAGGCCGAGCGCGACCGGATCGCCTTGCACACCAGTCTGTACTTTTTGTTAATTCTGGTGAGTTTTTTCCTGGCCGGCTCTTACATCCTGAGTTTTTTCGGGCTGACGATCCACGCCCTGCGCATCGCCGGCGGTATGGCGCTGCTGATCAGCGGCTTTGGGCTGATGTCGGGTAATTTCGCCCGGCAACGCGGTTACGACAAAAACGCGGAAAAGCAGGCCCAGGAAAGGATCGACATTGCTTTTTCGCCCATGGCCATGCCGATGCTGTCGGGCCCGGGCTCCATCTCTTACCTGATCACCCAGTTCAATCAACACCCATCGTGGGATCTGCGACTGCAAATCATGGCCGCCATTCTGGCCGTCACGGTGTTGGTTTGGGCTTTGCTGCGTATTGCTCCTTTCCTGTTTAAAGTGTTTGGCGCCGGCGGTCTCAACGCCATCGCCCGCATCATGGGGTTCATCGTAGTGGCGATAGCCGTACAGCTCATGGTGGATGGCATCGTTCATCTTATCGGCGCCATAAAATAAACGTTATGCGAGCAGAAAAACTGTTAAAACTGGCCCAATCCAAACTCGCCGACGCCCGCATCACGCTCGACCTGGAAGCGTATGACCAAAAAATACTGGCGAAATTCCCGGCATCCGTTTTTGTCTGCAATCAGCTGCTGCCCGGAATGGACGAGTGGATACTGCTGAGTTTGATGGCGCCGCACGCCGAAACGGTACGGATATTGCATCCCTACCCTACCCCCCCACCCCATGACCTCGAAGACGTCGCCATCCGACCCCAGCGCGGCAAGTTGCGGGATGGATTTTTGCGATTGAGTTTTGGGAAAAAAGTGGCCAAATATGTCCAGAAAGGCGTTGCGGTCGGGCTGGCCCTGGATTTTTCCGACAATTTGCTGGGTAATTTTGGAAAAAACCTCCTGCGCACCCAGATACTCAAACAATTGCGCAAAGCCGGTCAACCGATCGTGCCGGTCCACCTTATCGCCGATCAGCAATCCGGCAGCCTGCTGCGGAAGGCATTCGCAGGTTTACTTTACGATAACCTTGAACAACCGGTGCGTGTCAGCGTACGCGTGGGAAGCCCTATTTTACCGGAAGAACTGGACTTGTTCGAGCGGAACCGGCCCTGGGGACAGTTTTTGCAGGCCAAAATTTTCTCGCTGGGCTCCCCCTTCGATATTCAGCCGGAGCAGTTCACCGCCGATAAACCGGTTGAACAACACGCCCTTGCCGAGCCAGTGCCCCCCGAGCTGGTGGCTGCCGACATCGCCACGCTCAAACCGGAGCATCTTATTACTTCACGGGGACCGTTCGACGTGTACGTGGCGCCCTTTATCGACCTGCCCAACGCCATGTTTGAAATCGCCCGCCTGCGCGAACAAACCTTTCGCCAGGCCGGCGAAGGCACCGGACAGCCCCGCGACCTGGATGAATACGATCTCTACTACCTCCAGCTGATCATCTGGGATCGCGAGGCGCGCAGGATCGCAGGCGGGTACCGGCTCGGGCAAGGCGACCGGATTTTCAAACGTTTCGGGGTCAACGGCTTTTACACCAGCAGCCTGTTCAAATTAAAACCAGGCTTCTACCCCGTGTTAAGCCAGGCGGTCGAATTAGGCCGTTCATATATCGTTCCGGATTATCAGAAACACCGGCTGCCCCTGTTCCTGCTGTGGAAAGGCATCCTGCACTTTCTGTTGGCCAATCCGCAATACCGTTACCTGTACGGCCCGGTGAGCATCAGCAAAGAATTTTCAGACGTGTCAAAAAGCGTTATCGTGGAATTTGTCAAACGTTTTTGTTTCGACAAAGAACTCGCCCGTTGGGTGCGTCCGCGCAAACCTTTCCGGGTAAAAACCAAATCGGTCAACACCCGACTGCTGGCGGAAATGCTGCACGGCGAATTCGACGCGCTCGAAAGTTTCGTGGAAGCCATAGAGCCGGCGCATTTCAAAGTGCCGGTGCTGTTCCGCCAATACCTGAAGCAAAACGCCCGCTTTATCGCCTTTAACGTGGATCCCAATTTCTCCGATTGTCTGGACGGGCTGATGATACTGGACCTGCGGAATCTGCCAGCCAGCACCATCGAGGCGCTGCAACAGGAAAAATAATATTTTGTGATCCCCAAAACGCAGCGCCCGCTCGATTTTGGCTGATGCGGATATATCGCCGGGGCAGTAGAACTCATCCTTTCACCAGGCGCCTCACCCCTGTACCTTCTCCCGTATGAATTTCCACCACATAAATCCCTGGCGGCAGACCGGCCAAATCCAGCGTTATTTCACCGGAAAAATTTTGGCGATCCTGAATTAACCGGCCGGCTGCATTCAGCAAGCGAAGCGTACAATCCTGTGCCGAGGGCCGGCTCAGCCGAACCACGCAGAATTGACCAGCCGGGTTCGGCGACAGGGAAAAGTCGGGTTGCGTTGCCGGCTCTTTCACGCCCACACTGGTTTTGGGGACAAAATTGGAAAGAAAGCGAATATAAGCCGCCTGGTAATAGATCGCGGGTTCGGTAATCTGCCACGAATTTTGCGGCCAACTGGTGTTCCAATCCTTATAGGCTTTCATAGGCGGCTGATCCAGCGGCGGTTGCAGGCTTGCCGGCGCGCAAAGCGCGTTGTTTTGCGCGCTGCCGCAATTGTTCGGACAGCAGCCGTCGACGCTGAAATAACGGTTGGGGCCGCCGGTCAGGTAGCCGGGAACGGGGCCTTTGGGCGAGGTAACGGCATTATCCCAGGGAGTGCCATCGCCAAACCAAACGTGGTACATTTCCCGGGCCGAATGTTCCGCGCCGTATTCTTTCATATTGGTCAGAAAGCACAAACCGAACGGGTTTGTCCCGTGCAAATAATGCAGGTACCCGGCTGCGGGATGTGTAAATTCCAACGCCCCGTTTAACCCGTACTGTAGCATATTGAGCATGGCTATTCCTTCCCGCGCTTTCACCTGGTTGCTGCCCCAGACATAATTATTGGCGTGCAGATAGGCTCTGTACGGGTCCGATTTATTGATAAAACCGGCCAAATGATCGCCCGCGGTTTTCAAGCTGTTGGAATAGGTGGTAAGAATATGATTGGCAACTGAAACCGAGACGCCTGGCAGGATTGTAAAATGTAACAAGGCGTCCAGACTCGGCACCTCGTACATGCTGGCCCAGCCCCATTGCAGGAGGTGATGCTGGGTGTAATTATTTTCCACCCAGTTTTTATAAACGGCTTCCCCGCTTATATCGAAAAGGTAAATGGCTGCGCACAAGCGGCTGACAAACAAGCCGTAATCGTCCGTTTCCTGTTCGCCGGCGGCCAGCTTCCCGGTATTGTAGAATGCGATACCCGGATGGGCGACGGCCCAGTTCCATGCGTATGACGCTGCTGTTTTGAGCACAGCTGCATAAGCATCAGAACCAGCCGCGCTAAAAACCCGGCTGCCAATGGCAAACATGGCTGCCGCACTAAAGGAAGCCGAGGTGGTGGCCGGTCCGTAACGCCGGGCTGCCGCGTCGGCAGAGGGTGGCGAAGCATCACCGCCGCCCACCACACAGAAAACCGAACCGTCTGGCTCCTGCATTTTCAGCAACCAATCCAGTTCCCATTTCAGTTCATCGAGCAGATCGGGAATGCCATTGCCGCTTTCGGGAACGCCGGTGTCGTCGTCAAATACTTCGGGATTTTCTAAGTAGCAACGCGCCAGATCCAGTACCGGGTTCAAAGCGAAATTGACGTATTTGTTGTAATCTCCCGCGTCGTGCCAGCCGCCGCTCAGGTCCCGTTCGCTGGCCGGCGTTGCGTTGCCATAGAGCCGGCACAGCTTATCCTGGTTGGGGCCGGCATGGCATGCAGATTCGTCGGCCCATTTGGCTCCTGCGAAAGCGGCCGGCTTGGAAATGCCGCAGCGTTGGTAAAAGAAAGTGCGCAACGCGGTTTTAAACACCGCTGAATAAGCAAAGTTGTCAATTCGAAAAGACTCCGTACGCGTGTCATTGGCTGGATCAAAGACGTAGTATTCTCCCGGTGTAAACACCTCGGTAAAATCGAAGTGCCAAACTCTATCGCCTGAAACTGCATCCGTAGCGCCATTATTCCAAACAACAGGCGCAGCGAAAAAAACCGGCGTATCATCGCCGGCCAGCTTGAGTTGCAGATTAGCGCCAGGCATATATGCGTCGCCGGCATTGAACCCCTGCTGGGGATCGGCAATGACTGCTACTTTTCTAGCCCAAGGCAAATAGCCGAACTGGTCAATTTTTATATGCGGCGTAATCGTTTGGGCGGAAAGCAGACAGGTAAAAACCTGGAAAACCGGAAGCAGAAGTAGACGGAGGAGCATGACTATAAATAAGGTGTAAAATATTCAATCCCCCAAAAGTAAGGACGTCGGCACACCTGTGCAACCCGGGGCAGTTCGGGCGAGGACGCCTATTTAATAATATTGGTTTTTAAGGGTATCTCATCTTTTTATGAACCGGGAATCACTGCGGAGTTATTGTACTTTTTGTTGAAAAAAATAATGTGGAAATTTTATCTGAGGAAAAGTAAATAATTTTTTGTGTCAATCCGTTGCATCATATTTTAAAACATAATATTTTTGCCGGGAATTACAAACGAACCAATGCATTGATTT
>CALEYM010000349.1 GCA_937926185.1 uncultured Bacteroidota bacterium
AAAAAATCTGTAAATCAGTGGGTTGTTATCTTAAAATATGACCGCCCCTATTCCGAATACTGTTGTACAAAGTCATTATACGCCCGGATCAACGACTGGTAAAATAACCTGCCCTGCACACTGTACCCCGCCTTTGAATAATGCACCGAATCGGAAGACATCAGCCCCGATGACTTCCAGTTTTGCGCCGATTTTTCGCCGCCGGAGCAATGGAACAAGTCCCACAGCGCATAATTTTTTTCCCGGGCGAATTGCCGGATCACCTCGCTGATCTGGTTCATATAGGGATTAAAACCGCGCCCTTTCAGATATGAATCGGCAGGGGTTGTTAGCAAAAAGTAGACATTCGGGGCGTATTGCCGGATCTGATCCGTGAGCATTTCCATTTGTTGGTACAAATAACGGGGATTCGTTTTGCCCTGTGCTTCATTTGTGCCGAATGAAAGAATGATGAGGTCGGGATTCAGGTCGGCCAGTTCCCGCGCGAAAAAACGGGCGCGGGCAAAATCGGAGAATTTGCCGCCATTTACACCGATGGAATGATAAACCACACCGGACAGCTCATTTTCCAGCATGACGCCGTCGATCATCAGACTGCCTTTCGGTTCGTTATTCCGGCGCTTGTAAGATAGCGTCGCCTGGGCTACCGGCCGGTCGAAATAGTATGCTTTAAAGAATTCACCCTGCATAAAGAGCACGGCATGCTGTTTGGTTACTTCATCCTGTATAGTCAGATCAAAGGCGTCGTCGTCGCGCCGGTGAAAAACAGTCATCTTGGTGAAAAGGCGCGTTTCGGAAGTAGAGGTATCGCGCAACCGGAAGGTAAGCTGCCCTTCGGGGTTGAAGGTTTCCAATAAAAAACCGGAAATGCCATAAGGGGTGGCCTCGTCCAGGTCGCGCTGGCAATTGGTGCCGTACCAACGGACATTCGATTCTACAATATAATCTTTGGGGCCGTTGGTGCCGGCCAGTTTGTAGGGAAAGATCAATCCGCGGCCGGCATCGCCGAAAGCATTTTGCAGCCGGGTGCGCACTTCATGGGTGAGCATGTTGCCCAGAATATGCGAATCGCCCACGTGGATGATATTGATCCGCTGGCCGCCTTCCGTGCGCTGGCGGTACAACTTTTTAAAAAGGGGCTCCAGGTAAGTCCGGTTTTCAATTTTATTTTCCTCCTGCCGCAAAAAAGTATACCCGGTGGTATCCTGTTCGGTGATGTCGACCTGTGGCGGCCGGAATTGTGACTGACACTGACTGACGAACAGGGTAGCTGTAGCAAGCGCCGCGGCGCGTAATCGAAATATCCTTGCAAATAATGGGTAAACCGGGAGGCTGTGTTTGAGCATGAAGTAGGAGTATTGTTTTGTTTTTCAGTAAAATAAACGTCAGAGGTTTGAATGCCGGGCAGCGAAATTATCCAATTCTGCCCGTCTGCAAAAACCGGGGTGTAAAAATTCACTTCGTTGAAGTGGTATTCACTGTTTGGCGGTACCGGCTTTGGGCTTCGAGAAAAAGCCTGGCAAATAATTGTCCGACTACTTTTCCGCCTTCATGGGTGAGGTGGGTGTAATCCTTGTTCGCCAGGGCGGGGCGTTGGTTGGCAAAATGTATCATGGCGCCGGCGCCGCCCATACCTCTGAACAGGTCATAGAACAAAAAGCCGTGTTGCCGGGCCAGATCGCGCTGCATCGACGTAATGGCGATTACGCTGGGCAGGGTGGTCAATTCGCCGTTCACCTTACCCGCGCGGTCAGCCACACTGATAACCAGGATGGGTTTGTCCGGGAAACAACGCCGTATGTGCGCAAAAGTCTGATCCAGTTCGGCGCGGTACCACCGGATGTTGTTCAGGCTGGGCGTAACGGCATTGAGCCCTAGCTGTACCACGATCAGTTCGTATTGCTGAAACGCGTCGAATTGGCGGGCGAGCTCGGGCGAGATCAGTTTCAATCGGCCGCCCGTATTACCCCGTACCGAAAAGTTGTCGAGATAAAAACCGGGGCCATTTTCGAGCGAAGCGCCATACAATGCCAAAGTGCTGTCCGGAATGTCGATCCGGAAGGCTACGGCGCGCATGGGATTTTGCGGCTGGTATTTACGCCACAATTGGAGTGCCCCTGTGCCGGCTGGTAAGGTGTCAATTTGCGGGCTGGGGCTGTCGGCTTGCCAAACGAACGGCACAGCGTGTTCGGAGCGGTAAAAAAGCCTGAATTCATTCCATCTGCCGGTATGCCGGAAATAATCGGCCCCTTCATAATGCACGAATGCGGCCGGGGCAGGGCGATATACAAAGCCGTTTATACCGAACGGTTGACGGCTTTCGTGGTTTTTGACAATGGAAAAGGTATTCCATTTTTCGTAGCGGTGCACCAGGGTACGTTTAAAGCGCGCCACTTCCGACGTGATGGGCACATATCCCACGCCCTGGCCACCCCACGCGGTTTGCAGCGTATCGCGCAAGTCGCCCAGCAGGATGTCGCCCTCAACAAAGGAATCGCCAAAAAAAGCGACCCGTACCGTATGTCGCCGGCGGCGGATGCCTTCCACGGCTTCGAAGAAGGATATTAACCCTTGCTGCCCCGGCGTATAATCCTCTATAATCCGGCCAAACAATGCGGAGTCCACCGCCGGTATGAATCCCAGGCTGTCAAGTCCACTGCTATCGGCAACCCCTGATAACGCGCTGGTGTCGGCAAGAAAAGCAAGCGTGGCTGTGTCGGCTTTTACGTTTGGTATCTCGCCGCGTATATCGGCGAAAATATCCATTTTCCGAAGCGAAAAACCGGCAACGGCGATACCTTCCGGTATGAGCGACAATCCCGTCAGGAATATCAGTATGAGCGCCGCGAGACTAAAAGTTTGACCGAGATAGTTTTTCATGCGGGTGCAAAGGTAATCAGCCCGCATGGATTCTACCTTCCCCGGCAAGGCCCTATATTTGCTCCCAAACATCAGATATCGTTATGACATCACAAATTACTTCTTTTGAGCAATATCATTCCGTGTATGCCTGGAGTGTGGCCGATCCGGAAGGTTTTTGGGCGGAACAGGCCAATACGTTTCAATGGCGCAAACCCTGGAAACGGGTTTTAAAGTGGAATTTCCGGGAGCCGAACGTGAAATGGTTTGTCGGGGGCCGGCTGAATATCACCGAAAATTGTCTGGATCGCCACCTGGCCGCGCGGGGTAACCAGGTTGCCATGATCTGGGAAGCGAATGACCCCAAACGTAAACCGCGCAAGATCACTTATAAACAGTTGTACGGGTTAGTATGCCAATTTGCCAATGCATTGAAAGCGCAAGGGGTAAAAAAAGGCGACCGGATTTGTATTTATATGCCGATGACGCCCGAACTGGCCGTTGCCCTGTTGGCTTGTGCCCGCGTTGGCGCCATACACTCGGTGGTATTTGCCGGATTCAGCGCCATTTCCCTGGCCGACCGCATCAAAGACGCGCAAGCCTCCGTCGTGTTGACTTCGGATTATAATTCGCGCGGGCCAAAAAATATTCCGGTCAAACAGGTTGTCGACGAAGCCCTGACCCTTGGATGCGATTCCGTCCGGAAAGTGATCGTTCACCGAAACACGGGTGATCCGGTGGCCATGCAGGAAGACCGGGATATCTGGTGGCACGACGCGGTCAAAGGTAAACGCAAAAGCTGCAAGGCCGCGGTGATGGACAGCGAAGACCTGTTGTTCATTCTCTATACTTCCGGTTCTACGGGCAAACCCAAAGGGGTGGTGCATACGCATGGGGGGTATATGGTGTACGCCGAGTTTTCTTTCCGCAACGTTTTTCAGTACCGGGACGGCGAGGTCTACTGGTGTACCGCCGACATCGGCTGGATCACCGGGCACTCTTATATCGTTTACGGCCCCCTGCTGGCCGGCGCCACCACCCTGATGTTCGAAGGTATTCCCACCTACCCCGATGCCGGCCGGTTTTGGGATGTCGTTCAGCGGCACAAAGTCAATATATTTTATACGGCGCCCACGGCTATACGGGCACTTATGGCCGCCGGAGATCAGTGGGTGAAAAACCGGCGCATGCCATCGCTGCGGGTTTTGGGTACGGTGGGCGAGCCCATCAACGAGGAAGCCTGGCATTGGTACAACGAGCGGGTGGGCAAAAAACGCTGCCCTGTTGTCGATACCTGGTGGCAAACCGAAACCGGCGGGATCATGATCACGCCCCTGGCCGGCATCACGCCGCTGAAACCCTGTTATGCAACCTTGCCGCTTCCCGGCATTCAGCCCTGCCTGGTGGATGCCAACGGTAAAGAAATTTTGGAAAATGAACAGGAAGGTATGCTGTGTATTAAATTTCCCTGGCCTTCCATGCTTCGCACCACCTACGGGGACCATGAGCGCTGCCGGCAAACCTATTTTGCCACTTTTAAGGATAAATATTTTACCGGCGACGGCGCGCGGCGGGATGAGCACGGTTTCTACCGGATCATTGGCCGGGTAGACGACGTCATTAATGTATCCGGCCACCGAATCGGCACGGCAGAGGTGGAAGACGCCATTAACAAGGCCCCGCGGGTGGTGGAATCAGCCGTGGTAGGCTATCCGCATGATATTAAAGGACAGGGTATTTACGCCTACATTATTACGTCGGGTCCTGTTCCCGATGTTGCCGCGTTTAAGAAGGATGTTTTCGATACCGTCAGCAAAGAAATCGGGCCCATAGCCAAACCGGACAAAATTCAGATCGTTCCAGGCTTGCCCAAAACCCGCTCGGGCAAAATCATGCGCCGAATCCTGCGCAAGATCGCGGAAGGAGACACTTCCAACCTTGGCGACACCACCACGCTGCTCAATCCGGAAGTGGTGGATGAAATAAAAATGGGGGCAAAAAGCGTTTAATAAAAAATACCCGCCGCGTTTTACAACGGACGGGTAAGACATCCTTCTAAAAAACCTTCTTGCTGTATTCTTCCTCCGGTTGAACTGGGTTAGTTCATCACGGCTTGTTTTTTATTGTCCGCTTGTTCGTTCGAGCCGGCCAATACTTCTTCCAGGTCGGTGTGTTCGCAATGCACAAAGTCGGAATCTCCGATGTCGTACCGCTCGTGAAAGCCCTGTAGCAGCACCTGGATGTTTTTGGCCGGCGCTTTCATTGTTCCGAATTCCCGGATGATCTCCAGTACGTCGTGGTCAATGTAGGCGGTGTCCGACGCATCGATAACTACCCGCGAATTCTCCGGCAGATGGTCGAGCGTCATTTTGATGCTGCCCTTGTTGAGGAAAGAAACCTCCTGCGATAATTTTACCCGGATCAGGTCGCCGGCGTGATATTCTTCTTCGTGGAAGAAGTAGGAGTTTTTCATATTGCCCCTTAAAATGGCAAAAACACTGGCGCCCAGACCGATGCCGACCCCGGTAAGCAAGTCCGTAAATACCACGGCAACAACGGTGACAATGAACGGCCACCACTGATATTTGCCGCTCTGCCACATTTTTTTGAATATGGAGATTTTGGCCAGCTTGTAGCCGGTTACCAGCAGAACGGCGGCCAATGCTGCCAACGGAATGAGGTTGAGTATTGCCGGAATGAACAATACGCAGGTAAAAATCAGTACGCCATGAAATACGGCCGACATTTTGGTACGGGCGCCCGCATTCAGATTAGCCGAACTGCGCACGATGACCGAGGTAACC
>CALEYM010000350.1 GCA_937926185.1 uncultured Bacteroidota bacterium
TTTGTTGAAAGGAAGGAGATAAAGGGAAAAAACCCGCATGTTCCGTCTATATATTTTGTAAAAACCGCTTTGATTTGCCCGTTCTATCTATATTTGCGCACTTTTTTCAAAACGATAAAATCCCGCCTTTTCACGCCGGAACCGTTTTGTCTTGTCCTCTAACGCTAATCATTCTATCAACTACTTCAACGAAGTATGCAAAGTAAAGGTGTTGTACGATTTTTCCTGATTGCGCTGACCGTGGTGTGCTTGTACCAGTATTTGCTCATCCTGCCAACCAACAGCGTAGAAAATGCCGCCGCCCGGTATGCCGACAATTGCGGAACCAAAAATACGACGGAATGGCGCCGCTGCTATGCCGGATATCTGGACTCCATGTCCAGCGAAACGGTATTCACCATTCCGCTGATCAAAAAATTTACGTATACCGACCTGAAAAAGAGCCAACTGGCAATGGGCCTCGACCTGAAAGGCGGTATGAGCGTATTGCTCCAGGTAGACCTGCGCGACTTTTTGAAAAGCCTGGCCGGCAACACAACCGATCCGGCCTTTCAGCAGGCGCTGGATAAAGCCTCCGCGGCGCAAAAAACCCAACAGGCCGATTATATTACGCTGTTTGCCAACGCGTGGAGGGAAGTCGGCGGGGGAAAGCCGCTTGCTTCCATTTTTGCCCGTAATGAATCGCTGAAGGGCCGGATCAATTTTGATTCGCCCGATGCGGCTGTTTTACAAACCATCCGCGAACTGGCCAACGGTACCGTCGACGAAACGTACAAGCGCCTCAAACAACGTATCGACAAACTGGGCGTGGTGCAGCCCAATGTCAGCCTCGATGCAGCCCGCGATCTGATCCTGGTGGAGCTGCCGGGTATCGACAACCCGCAGCGCGCGCGCGTCATGCTGCAGAAAAGCGCCAAACTGGAATTCTGGGATACCTATCGCTTCGGCGACGAAGGCATCAATATGGCGCTCATCTCGGCCGACAACAAACTGCGGGCCCTTACCTCCGGAGACTCCTCTGCTTTACAAACCCAAACGGTACGGGATACATTTTATGAATATCCGCTCGGCGCAAACGGCCTCCCGGACACGACGCAACCGAAAATCATGAAAGATTCGGTGCGCGCGCTGCCCACTGAACAAACGGCGGGCCCCCTGCTCAAGCAGTTGAACATGGCCGCCGACAATCAGAGCGTGGTTATTGGTTACGCCGATAAAAACAAAATGGAGAGTATCTCCAAACTGCTTAACCGTCCGGAAGTACGTCCTTTGTTTCCGGTCGACCTGGTGTGGCTCTGGAGCCGCAAACCGGTAGGCGAAGAGCAGGGCGTGACCGGCACTGCCGCCGGCAAATATGAATTGTACGCCATCAAAAAATTCCGCAACCAGGAAAAACCGCGGCTCGACGGCTCAGTGGTAACGCAGGCCAGCGAACAACCGGATCCCACTTCCGGCGAAATTACCGTCAGCCTGCAAATGAACAACGAAGGCGCCCGTATCTGGGCAGACATGACCCGGCAGGCGTATGAAGCGGGCAATCGGGAAATTGCCATTGTGCTGGACGAGGAGGTCGTGAGCGCGCCGCGGGTAATCAACCCGATTGAAGGCGGAAACTCCTCTATCACCGGCGGTTTCACGCTCGACGAAGCAAAAGACCTCGCAAGCATTCTCGAAGTGGGCAAGCTGCCCGCCGGCACACGTATTGTTCAGGAAAGCCAGGTAGGCCCATCCCTTGGCGCCGACAATATCAACAAGTCGCTCATGGCGCTGCTCCTTTCCGTTGCCTTGTTGTGCGCCTTTATGATCGCCTACTATGCCCGGGGCGGGGTAGTGAGCGTTATCGCCCTGCTGGCCAATATCTTCTTCATCATCGGCACGCTGGCTTCGTTGGGAACAGTGCTGACGTTGCCGGGTATTGCCGGTATCGTACTGACGCTTGCAGCAGCCGTGGATGCCAACGTTATTATTTACGAGCGTATCCGCGAAGAAATCCGGCATGGATTGAGCGGTGTAAAAGCGGTTGCCATAGGCTTCCGTAACGGCTTGCCGGCTATTATCGACGCCAACCTGACCACTTTGCTCACTGCCATCGTATTGATGTACTTCGGTCTCGGCCCGATCAAAGGATTCGGCACGGTACTGACGGTCGGTATTTTCAGCTCCATGTTCACGGCCATTCTGGTAGGCCGCCTGATCACCGACTGGTGGATGGACCGCGGCACGGAAATGACTTACAGCCATAAATGGTCAGAAAATTGGCTGGTCGGTATCAATGTTGACTGGATCGGCAAACGCAAATGGGCCTACCTGTTCTCCGGCGTCCTCACCCTGATCGGTATTATCTCCTTCGCCACGCGCGGATTTGAACTCGGTGTGGATTTCAAAGGCGGTTATTCGTTCAATGTACAATTCGACCGCCCCGTGGAAGAAGCGCAACTGCGCCCGGCTCTCACGGAAGCTTTTGGTGGCAACCCGATCGTAAAGGCGGTCAGTACGCAAAATACCTATAATATCACCACGTCTTATCTGATCAACGAACAGGATTCGACGGTGATGAACCGGGTGACGGCCAAGTTGCACGAAGGCATCGTAAAAGCCGGATTTGAAACCGAATTGGAGAATTTTAAAAATACGGACGGCACAGGCACGCATATCACTTCCTCCAGTCAGGTAGGTCCAACGGTGGCCGACGACATCCGGAATTCCTCTATCAAGGCAACACTTTGGGGGTTGCTTGCCATATTCCTGTATTTGCTGATTCGTTTCCGCAAATGGCAGTTCTCCCTGGGCGCCGTGCTTGCATTGTTCCACGACGTGATCATAACATTGACCTTCTTCTCCCTGCTGCACGGCCTGGTGCCGTTCTCGCTCGAAATCGACCAGGCCATCATTGCTTGTATCCTGACGGTAATCGGTTTTTCGGTGAACGACACGGTAATCGTGTACGACAGGATAAGGGAGTTCATCAATACTTATGCGGGGCGTCCAAAAGAGGAAGTGTTTAACCTGGCTATCAATACCACGATGAGCCGTACCATTATCACCTCCGGTACCATTATTGCAGTGGTGCTGCTGCTGTTCCTGTTCGGTGGCGGCGCCCTGAAAGGTTTCTCTTTCGGTATGCTGGTCGGTATGGTGTTCGGTACTTATTCTTCCGTGTTCATCGCTTCGTCTCTGGTGGTTGACTTTACCAAAGAGAAGGTGATCACCGGCCAGGCCGTGGAATCCAAACCGGCATCCGGCGCATCTGCTGGAAAAGCGAAGGCCGCGGCGAAGTAACACATATTGTGCCCTCCGGGCTTTCTATTTCAATTCACCACGGAGGCACGGAGGCACGGAGAGTTTCCCTTGCAGGATGATATTTCTCCGTGCCTCCGTGCCTC
>CALEYM010000351.1 GCA_937926185.1 uncultured Bacteroidota bacterium
ACCCGAATACAACATCGCATGGCGGTATGATAATTGATTTTAATCAGTCCTCGGTAAAAACGTATTATAAGTACAGGAAACTCAATATGTTTATATGCAATGCGAGTATTTGTGATTCTCTGGGCCGTTTAGTCGCGTACACCAACGGCTGTGATATTGCGGGCGCAGACGATGAAATTCTGGAAAATGGGGAAATGATAAACCCCGGTTACGCCTGGCATGTTTCATGTATTCAAAACGAAGATGGTTATGCATCGGGTATTCAAAGCGCAATATTTTTACCGCTTCCGGAATACGACAGTATCTATTACCTGTTTCATAAACAGATGATGCTGATTACAAATCCTGTTGACGCTTTTACGGAAAAACTGCTTGTCAGTATTGTAGATAATCGTATTAATAATGGAAAAAGTATAATTACAGAAAAAAACATTGAAATATTGAAAGATACGCTCTCATACGGAAAATTAATCGCTACAAAACATGCCAACGGCAAGGATTGGTGGGTAGTAACGCCCCGCAGGAAAAACAATATTTTTTACATTTTAAAGTTTACGAAAGACGGGATTGTAGATACCTTTACCCAGGCAATCGGGATAACGCCGGATTTCAAAACAGAAGGTTATGGCCAGATCGTTTTTTCTCCAGACGGCACAAAAGTTTACCGGACGAACCCGCACAATCCCATCATGGTATATTCCTTCGACAGAGAGGCGGGAGTTTTTACGCAATTCGACACGATCGGGTACGTTTATGGAGATCAGCCTGTGATCGGAGAGATTGGCTGCGCCGTGTCGCCAAATGGCCGGTTTTTATACCTGGGCGCCAGGAAGAACCTATACCAACTGGATTTACAGGCGTCGGATATCAGTGCCTCGCAAACCCTTGTGGCCGAGTGGGATGGTTTTGCCGATCCTTTCCCTACCCAATTTTGGCAGCTCCAGTTGGGTCCCGACTGCAAGATATACGGCCTTGCCGGCGGCGACACGCGCTACTTCCATGTCATCCATCATCCCGACGAGCCTGACCTGGCCTGCAACGTGGAGCAGCGGGGGCTGCCGCTGCCCACGCCCAGCGGGGCTTCTATGCCGTCTTTTCCCAACTATCGTCTCGGTCCCATTGAAAGTCCCGGCTTGCCCTGCTCGCCGGTGGTGAGTACAGCGGTCCCGCTCACGCCGTTGCCGGGGTTTTCGGTGTTTCCCAACCCCGCGAGTGTCACGCTGAAAATCGTGCCCAACCGGCAGTACGCCGGTATGGCGCGGCTGCGGCTGTACGACGTGACAGGCCGGCTGGCGCGGGAGCAGGTTTTTGACCCCTCGGCGCCGGTCAGTGAGGTGGACGTTCGGGATTTGGGGGCCGGGGTATATTTTTACGAGCTTTGGTGCGAGGGGCTGGTGCAGCGGGTAGGGCGGGTGGTGAAAGTGGGGATTCCTTAATCAGGCACAAACAACATCCGCCGTACCACACTCCCCGCCGCCGTTTCCAACCGCAAAAACAACACCCCGCCCGTGTCGCCCAGTTCCGCCCTACCCAACGATACCCGGTGTAAACCTGCCGCGTAAACCGCCGTGTGCGCGTACCGTTCCTGCCCCGATGCGTCGGCCACCCGGAGTGTGGCTTTTTCCGCCTCCGGCAAATAAAACGCCACCCAGGTGCGCCCACTGAACGGATTGGGTTCATTTTGAAATAATTCCAAAACGGGTTGTTGAACCGCCACGCCGTCAAATCGCAGGGCCGGGTCGAGCAATTCCAGTTCCGGACTATATGCTTCGGGCCGGGCAATGCGGTGCGACAACCGCAGTTGTTCGCTCAGGCGACCCGCCGTTTTGGCCCGCAGGCGCAAAGTGAAGACCGGCGCAGCCGGCGCGAGCGGACTGTCCCAACTGGCCGTCAGGGTTTCCGTTTCGTTGAAAACGGCAAAGTGGTCCGCATGTCC
This sequence comes from uncultured Bacteroidota bacterium, assembly GCA_937926185.1. Lineage (GTDB taxonomy): Bacteria > Bacteroidota > Bacteroidia > Chitinophagales > Saprospiraceae > M3007. The sequence continues at coordinate 1,937 of CALEYM010000351.1, forward strand.
GCCGGGGCCGGGCAGGAGTTCCATCACTTCCAGGCCGGTGAAATGCAGCGTAAACTGAAACCCCGCCACCGGCTCCGAAGCGGCAACGGGCACGTCGAAAACATCACCCGGGTTAAATTGCCGCTCCGCCGCATCGAAGTAAAGCGGTCTGTCAGACCGCTTGTCCGTAAAATTATCCGTAACATTGGGCGAGGCGCTCCCGTTCACATCGCCCACCTTCAGCCCGATAAATTCGTGAAACGGCAAATCGGCTGCCGACAGGTTTACTACCGATTGTATTTCCGGGTAAATTTCCTGAAACGGGTTGGCCGGGTTCGGAAACGTATAATTTTTATCCACAAAACGCCAGGAGTCGCTGGCGGGCAGTTTGGAAGAAATGCCGAGGATCAGTTTCCGCAATTCCACGATGTCGAAGGTCGTCACGCTGCGGGAGCGGTTGGCGTCGGCGGCAATGATCTTGTATGCCGACGGCAGCGGATCGATGCCCAGCACGTGTTTGTTGATCAGCACCAGGTCGAAGGTGGACACGCCGTTGAGCGGGTCGTCGTCGCGTTTGGGCCTCACGAGGTAAGAGGATTGGGCCGGTACGCTGAACTGGAAATCGCCTTGCCCATCCGTTTGGGTAGAAATGATAGCGGGCGGAAGGGTAGGGTGGGCGCTGTTTACGGTCACGTCCGCGGTCGCTGAACCCACGCCTTGCCCGCCCTCCGTCAGTATCTGCCCGCTGACGGCGATCTCGTCGGGCCCCACGGTAAAGGTATATTCGCAAATGGTTTCATTCCCGCAGTTGTCTTCCGTAAACCACCGGATACGGTGGCTGCCGTGGGGCAAAAGCGGTTCGGTATAGTTCAGCGGCGCTTGCTGTGTGTTCCATTTCACGCAGGCGGTTTTGTTGTTGCCGCTCTTTACGGTTTGAAGGGCAAAAGCATATTTCTGCTGGGCCAATACCGGGCGTTCGTCGAAAGCGCGGGGCGTACCGCCCGAATAATTCGGCGTTTGTACGTTGCCATAATTTACGGTGTTGGGGCCGGGCAAATTGATGCTGTTAATGACCGTTTCCTGTACGCCGTCGCCGTCCAGATCGAGGAAAAGCAAGTACCGGATATTGACGTCGGCGCCGGAACACTGGTCTGTCACGTCGATACACAGATCAACGGGCGCTTCTGCCAGGTCGTGGCTTTGCGTTATCTGGTCGTACCAGTACAGTTCATTCCACAATTGCGGATCGTTGGGGGTTTCGTCGGACACGCTCACCGGCGAGGCGGGGCATTGATCGATCACCGGGTCTTGCGTGTCAATTATTTTTATGATCTGTTTGTATTGATAGCCGTTTGCATTGGCCAACCAGAAAGTAGAAAAATTGGTCGGCGTCTGTCCCGGGCTGATGGCTATCGAACTGGGGGCCCAGGGCGCCGCCGTACCCATTGGCGAAACCGTGGGGCCGGTCAGGTTGGAAGGGTGATTGGCCGCGGCGTTGGGATTTGGGTTAGGTATGACGACCAGCGCCTGTGCAGGATCGTATGTGCAGGTGTTGTAGATCGTCCAGGTACGATCAATTTTGTAACAGGCATCGGGTACCACGGTGATAAGTTCGTCCTGGTAACTGATCGCCATGTTTTCACAATGCAGGTTGCCCAACTGAGGCTCGCCGTAGATTCCGTCATCGTTGCACACGGTGGCGATCACGTCGTTGGGAAAGCGTATCCAGTACTCCTGCGCGGCTTCTGCCACTTCGATCTGTTGGCTGCACTGCCCGCTGTTGCCCGCCTGGTCGAATACGTGGAAAATGCGCGTGATCGTGCCGCTGTTGCACAGGCTGTCAAAACCGGCGTAATCGGCGCTGACAGCGATAGAATCTGCCTGACAAGTGTAGGTTATGCCTCCATAAGCCGCCAGGTTGGGGTCGAAATCGCTGCAAAACACCGTGACGCCGGCAGGCGGTGTGCAGGCCGGGGCGAGCGTGTCGAGCACAGCCACCAGCACCGTGCAGTCGTCGAAATGTCCCTGGGCAAAACTGTCCGGCACAACGCCTGCCGGCACAAACACGTCGTACACGCGCATCTGCACCGCCGCGGTATCGCCCGCGTCGGCGCAGCAAAAGTATTGTTGGTCGTCGAAAGTAGTACCCGGCTCGGCACAGGGCCCGGCGGTTGTGCGGCGTATTTTAAAGGTCAGCGTTCCGCAATCGTCGGCCGAGCCATTGTCCGCTTCGGCAGCGGGTAGCACGTATTGCCCCTCCGCATCCAGATAAACGCGGAGCAGGCTGTCGCAAACAGCCGCCGGCGGCGTGGTGTCCCAAATGTTGACCGCGGTTTCACAGGAGCCGATATTGCCGCACACATCGGTAACGACGTACAGGAGGCTGGTGATGCCTACCGGAAAATCGCTTGCCTCGCCGAATACGGCCAGCGTATCGAGCGCGGTGGAGTCGTTTCCGCTAAAATTTTCCAGAATGCCGCCCAGCGTTTGGGTGACGCCGCCGGCCTCCCAGAAAACGGTCGCGTCGGCCAGCGGCGAACAATGGTCGGAGGCGATCACATCCGGCAGGTTCAGGGCGACGGTGCAACTGTCGGCTGCCAGTATCAGCACGGTGTCCTGCGGGCATTGCAGTACGGGCAGGCCGGTGTCGAGCACGTCTATTTTTTGCACGGCGACGACCGGGTTGCCGGTGCTGACGGGCAAACAGGCGTCCTGCGCGCTCCACACGCGGTGGATGCGCCGGCTGCCGCCGCACAGGGTTTCAATCGTATCGAAATAGAAAACGTCGATTTCGCAAAATGGCGCGGCCAGCATGCCGTATTGCCTGTTCCCCACCTCTACGTATGGGATGCCGGCGCTGTCGGGCGCGGTGTCCGGATCGTCGCAGGAAACGCTCAGGTCCGCGGGAAACAGGATATCGGCGAGGTTCCGCTGCCGGTTGATTACCTGCAGGCAGGTGGCGGTGTTGCCCGATCCGTCTTTCGCCGTCCATATCCGGTGAATGTAGCCGGTGACCGTGCCGGGCGAATCGCAGGGCAGGTTGGCCGTCATGTCAACAAAGGTCAGCGTGATACCGGCAGGGCCGGTGCAGTTGTCCGTTGCCGAGGCCATGCCGTTGATAATGCCGAGGCTGTCTTTTAAAAACGCGGGCGTCAAATGGGCGCTGGGCAAGGCGCAGGGCACGTTGATGACCGGGCAATTCAGCGCCGGCGGCAGGCTGTCCACGAGTTTGATATTCCCCCAGCATTTATTGCCCGAACGCGTGTCGGTGACGCGTGCCTGAAAGGTTTTGCCCAGGTCGGAAGCGTCGAACATGGGCGTCTGCCAGGGGCCGTTGCCGAAGGGTGCGGTTTCGTCCACCTCCACCAGGTAATTGCCCGGACAAACGAGCGGCGACTCCAGCATTTCCTCCGCCGTCAGAGTTGCCGTGCAAGTGGCGCCCAATTTTACCGCGAGAAAATCCGCACAATGGATCGCTTCACCCGGGCCGTTCTCCACGGTTACGGAAAAGGAACAGGTGGCGGTATTGCCCGCGGCGTCGATGGCCAGGAAAAGATTGACGGTAGTGCCCACCGGGAACACTTCTCCCGAAGGGATACCCGACACCAGCCCGAACAGGGCGCCCGGCTGGTCGTCTTCCACCGTGACCATGTAGGTATACGCCGTGTCGCAACTGGTCGACCCAAGCGTGAGGGTGTCGTTTGGGGGGCAGGTAATGACGGGCGGCAGGCTGTCGGCGGCGGCGCGGGCTACGTTTACGAAACTTTTGGAAGTTTCGTAAACGTCTTTTTCTTCGGGCGCCGCGCAATAAACGATTTGTTTAAAACCGAATAAAAGCGGAAAAAGCAGTAAAAATCGGATCATAGGAAAATGGGTGGTTTTGTAAAGTCAAAATGTAAAATATTAAATGTAAAAGTCAAAAGGGAGTCACCGCAACACCGTCACATCCCCTTTCAGCAGTTCCGCGGCGCCGTCGGCGTATTCCACTTCCGCGTACCAGACGAATACGCCCGGAACCGGTTTTTGGCCCCGCCAGGCGCCGTTCCAGCCCAGGCTGAATTCGTTGGGCGCGAAATTCAGGCGTTCGAAGACCAGTTCGCCCCAGCGGTCGAAGATGCGCAGGGAGTTGATCCGGTTCAGGGCGCCGGGGCGGGTGTACAGGGTGAAATACTGGTTTTGCGGTTGCTGGGCGTCGATAGAAATGACGTTGGGCGCGTACACGCTGTCGCGCAACACGCCTACCAGCACCTGTTGTTCCCACACGCAGCCTTCCGGCGTGGTAAAACGCACCGGGTACGGCGTCGTGCGCAAGGGTTTTACCCAAAGTTCCGGACAGGTATCGCAGCCGCTCAGCGCCGCGATCAGGCTCAGCCATTGCACATCCACCATGATGCCCGGCGGTAGGGCGGGGTTTATTTCCGTGTATAGCAACACGCTGTCGCCAATGTGAATGACCGTATCGGAAAACACCCGGCCCAGTTCCAGCGGCAGTTCGGGCATTTCGTATTCAAACTGGAAGGCACAACCCAGCGAATCCTCGATATTTAAAATCCGGATGCCGCCTCGTATCCGTTCAAACAAATTTGTTTTGGTAAATGGCTGTTGATCAAGTCCGTACAAAGTGCCGGATGGCAAATTTTCAACCGATAAAACGCCGTTTGTTTTTCCGGCGCAGGGTATTTGTACGGGCCTAAAAACCGGTTCGTAAGCCGGCGGCTCCTGCACGGCGCTGGAATCGGTTATGGCGCATCCGTTGGCGTCGGTGAGGGTGACGGTGTATGAACCAGCCGGCACGTCACTGATATTGGTTCCGTCAGCCCCGTTCGACCATTGAAAACTGAACGGCGGTACACCGCCGCCGCTTAGGGTATTGACCTGTCCGGTGCTGCTCCCGTGGCAAACCACATCCACGGCATTCAGCGAAAGGTTCAGCGGCGCCGGCGCTGCCAGCACGGCGTCGATCGCGGCGGTGCAGCCGTGGGCATCGGTGATCAGAAAGGGGTAAACGCCGTCTGGCAAACCGCTCAGTACCGGCCCTGCCGGGGCAAACTGATACGGGGCAGTGCCGCCGGAAGCGTTGAGGCTGATCCGTCCGGTGCTGTCGCCAAAACAGGCGGGATGAACGATATCCGCCCCGGCTACCAACAATTCCGGTTGTTCAATTTCTGCCGTGAGCAGGTAGCTGCAACCCAGCGCATCGGTCACGGTGCAGGTGTACGTGCCCGCCGCGCCCGTGAACACAGCCCCGTTGGCGCCGCCGGGCCAGGCGTACTGGAACGGCGGGTAACCGCTGCCCTGTATCGAGGCCATACCGTCGGTGTCGGCGAAACAGGTGCTCGAGTCGGTGGTCAGGGTAAAGGCGGACAACAACGAATCGACAAAGGCGCTTATCTGGGCACTGCAATTGTTGGCGTCGGTCACCGTCACCGTGTATGTGCCGGCCACGAGGTTATTTTGCGTCCAAACAGAGCCGCTTACAGCCTGGCCGTTGGCGGTAAAAGGCGGTACTCCGCCCTGGATGGACACCGTTAGTTCGCCGTTGGCGCCGCCCGGGCAAATGGCGTCGGTAACGAGGGTGTCGAGCACTAAGGGTTGCGGCTCGTTGAGCGTCAGGGCGCCTTCAGCGGTGCAGCCGTTGGTATCGGTAGCCGTGACGGTATAATCGCCTGCCGGCAAATTGTCCAAAACCGGTCCGCTGCCCACCGGCGACCAGGCGTACTGGTAACCGGGCGTACCGCCTCCGGCAACGGCCGTTATGCTGCCATCGGCCAGGCCCGCGCAGGGAATGCCGAAGCCGTTATAATCGGAAGGCGTCAGCGCAACGCTCAGCGGCTCCGGCTGCGTCACGGTTACCGAGGCCGTGTCGGCGCAGCCCAGCGAATCCACGACGATAAGCGTATAATCGCCGGCAGGAATATCCGTTAGTTGGTCGCCCGTCAGGGCAGGTTCGTTCCAGGTGTAGGTCACGGGCGCCTCGGCGCCCAGCGCCACCGACGAAATGCTGCCCGTAGAATCGCCCCAGCACAGGGCCGGCGAGGCGTTCAGCGACAACTCCACCAGCCGGGTTGTGATTCGCACCGTATCAAAGGAAACGCAACCCGCGGGGCGGGTGGTTTTCAGGACGATGGTTTCTGAAAAGAGCTGCCCGCCGCCGAAATTTCCCTGGTACAGGTAAACGGGATTTGCCGCCCCGGCATCGCTCAGCCAGGGCGAAGCCGGTATCCATTCGTACTGGTAGTTATTGGCCGGCACGGCGCCGGTTTGCAGGGGATAGCCGGCGCACACCGCGGTGTCGGTTCCGCTGTTTTCCAGGGGTATGAACGGAATATAAATGGCTCCCTGGGTACAGGAACAGACCGTGTCGGTGAGCGCTATCCATATACCGGAACACGCGGCAATGCCCGGCACGTTCACCGTTTCCAGAAACAACCTGGCTGCCCCGGGCAACAAGCCGTTCACATCGGCGGCGACGGTTTGCAATAAGGGGTCCGCGGCGTCCAACTGGCCGTTTTGGTCTACATCGAGCCGGATTTCCACCTGCAGGGCGCCACCGCCGGGCAGGTTGGCGGCGGTATTGTTGATCAGAAATTCAATTTGCCAGTTTTCCTGGTTCGCATCGAGACTTTGGCCGCTGCCCGACGGATCGGAGAGCAGATAGGACGGTTTTTCAAAAACAGTGGAAAACGGCGTTTCGCGGGTGATAAAGTCGATGTCGCAGCCGGCGTTGTCGCAGGCCACGTTTTGCGTGAGCAGGGTTTGTACCAGAAAATCATACGATTCGCTGCAAGCCGGCGTAACAACCGTATTTTGTATGTTAAATAAAAAAACGACAGAATCGCCGGCGGCAACCCCGGCAGGCATGTTGAAATAAAGGAACAGCACCTCGCCAAACGGCAACTGTGCCGGTGGGCCGGCGGGGCCGTTGTGAACAGGCTGAAAAGAACCCGGCACATAGTTGAATCCAGCCGGCACCTGCACCCGTATTTTTTCATTGGCCGCGCTGGGGCCCAGGTTTCCGGGATTGATCACCGTGACGCGCAGGGGGACTTCCGCGCAAAAAGAAGCCGGAAAGGGCATGTCGAGCAGTATCTGATAATCGTTGCTTGCCGTTGGCTCGCCGGCGATAGACAATTCCGGCGCTACGAAACGGGAGGCGTCCTTGCGCGCGCCACAGACGTTGTTCCAGGAAGTGGAATAAAAAAAACGGGCGCCGTCGATATAATCGCAGTTGGTTTCCACCTGGAAGCGGATTTCGAGGGCGTTGGCCGGCGCCGCGAACACGCCCGGCAACCCGTCGATGCTGAACGGCGGCTGCGCAAAATCGAGCGACCACAACAGGCCGTCCGGCGTCACTACCGGATCGGGTATGGGGGCATTGACGCCGTTGTACACGACCGCGGCGCTGCCGGGAACATATACCTGGCCGGCCTGCGGCAGTTTTACCAGTACTTCCACTTCATACAGGTTGCCTTCATCCACGTTGAGCACTTTCACCGTGTAGTCGATCGGGTCGCAAAGACTGACTGCCGCTGCCGGACTTTCCGTGACGTTGACCTGGGCAAACCCCTCTTTAGGGATAAAAACCAGTTCCAACGGGTGATTCAGGACGCAGGGTTCGGCGTTGTCGCATTGAAGACCGGGCCGCAGTGTCAGGGTGTCGGGCACACAATCGATCAGTCCGGCTGTGATTTCAATGGTACGGCAGTCGTCTCCATCCAGACGAAGTCCGCGAAGGAGGATCGTGTTGCTGTCGGGGAATTCGAGCGAGAGTGGCTCGGGCGCGCCGAAATCGGTTACATCGGTTGCCCCGGTCAATTGCAGCGTGGCGCCGGGGCTTATAAAGATCAGGGGCTCAGGGATATTAAAGCCGGGAATAGGGTTGCAATATTCCACGTACCAGGTCGGTATACGGCTGACGGACAAGGGCGCCGCCGTCGTCAGGCTCAGCTCGTTCAGGTCCGGTATGCCGGTGTTTTCGACGGATTGGACGACGTTTATTTGGTCGAACGAAGCCAGCAGGCGGCGTCCCACCACATCCGCCAGGGTGCGGGTGGTATCGGGCGGACACAGCAGGCGGGCGTCGAACAGCAGCAAAGCGGGAGCGCCGCCTTTGTAATAGTCGGTCACCGGCAATCCCGGCGGGCGCAGGAACAACAGCCCGGGTTCTCCGGAAGCCAGTATAACGGGTGTGGGGTCGGCCAGGGGGATTTGTTGGGTTACCGGCAGCGCGGCAGCCCCGTCGCCCTCGTCGTATTGCCACACGGCACTGCCCGGTACGTATTCGTAGCCGGGGCCCAGGTTGACCCAAAGCGAGTCATAAACAAACAAGGGGCGGATCTCGCCGGGGAAAATGTCCGTATCGATTTTTGGCGAGTATCCCTGGAAAAAATTCAACTCCACGCGCAAATTTTCACAAACTTCGAGGGGGAAATTTTGCCCTACCGAAAAGGCATAATCCGGGTTGATGACCCCGAATTCTGTGTTTTTCATTTTACATAACACCGAATCGCCGTGATACATGAACGGAAACCGCACGCGCAGATCGTCGAGGAGAGTCAGGTCTTCGTTGGGTACGTCCTCATTCACGTGCGCCCTGATCTCCAGTTCGATCCGGTCGCCCGGCGTCAGGCGAACGCCGCCGGCAAACAGGCAACCGCCCGGCTGGGTCAGCGGCAGCAGCGTGATCTCCCAGATATGATACCCTTTCCACACGTATTCGTCCGTGACGAGTTGATCGCACAGGTAGGATTGGCCGCTCTCGGCATCCACCAGGGTGATGGCCGAATTAAGGCGTTTAAAGTACGGGCCGTTAAAATCATTGAAATAATACACCTGAATTTGCACGCTGTCGAACATATCTCCCACAGTTCCATCTATCAGCGCCGACGCGCGGAATAAAACGGTGTCGTAGGGAATGGCGGTGCTCAAAGCCAGCCCCGGCGTGTTGGGGTCGACGCGGGTGGTCATGGCATGGTCGGTAAAACCGAGCGTAACGCGTTGCACCCAAAAAGAGTCGGCAAAAATGCCGTGCATTTGCGCGCTGTCTTCAGGGCGCGGGCAATCGAGGGTAAAGTGATCGGTGGCAGCGCATAAGAGTTGCAATTCCTGGTCGCAGCCGTCGCCGCAGGTCCAGGTCATCAGTACTTCCGCCTGGTAAGTGCGCGGCCGGTAAGGCGGGGTGCAAATGGCCGAATCGTCGATGTCGGGCGGACACACCGTCACCAGTGGCAGCACAAGATTGCCAGCGGGTTTGGGCAAGAGCAGGTAGAGGGTGTCGCCGGCGGCCCAATTGGGCAGGGCGGCCCCGTCGAGTGTGGGTTGGAAAACGGCCGGCGCCGTTAAAACCTCCGGCAAAATAAAGTGCAGGATCAGGCTGTCGTTTGGGCACTGCGCGTCGAGGCCCGTAAAACTCAGATTCAGGCCGTATTCGAAGTCGTATTGTTTGCCAGCTTCCAGCAAAAATTCGTTCGCGTCGTCAAAACCCTCGCCGGAAAAGGCAATACCCGTGCCGAGGTTTGCCGGCCATGCCGAGCTGACCGTACTGCCGCAGGTATTGGTGAAGGTGACCCGCGAGCCGATATACCAGGCGGCCAGCGCATTGTTGCAGGCGATGCAGCCGGGATCGAACCCGACGTTGAGGGTCAGCACAGCCGAATTGCCCGGGGCCAGGTCGTCGTATTGGCCGTCGCCGTCTTCGTCCGACAAGCCGCCCGGCCCGTCGGGGTCGGCGGTGAGGGTCGACAGGGGTATCCGGTACGCCTCCGCGGAACCCGGCGCCGAAACGTCGGTCAAAGCCGTAAAACCGGCGCTAAAAAAGTTCATGGGCAGACATTCCACCTTTTGCCAGGTCTCCGGCGGGTCGGTGGGGAAGCCGTAGTAGCCGGCGATCCACTCGAGGTTCAGTGCCGGCGCGTTGCCGGTGTTGTTGATCCGGATTTCCAGGGGCCCCGGCGTGCAGGGGCCGGGTGGTACGAAAGGCGCGTTTGCGCTGACTGCCACGTTAGGCGCCGCGCTGAATGCCGCCGACAAGGAGTAAAAATCGAATTTCGACGAGGTGCAGGTTTCCCCGTCCGGGCAACGCCAGCCGTATTGGACGATCAGGTTGTTGTTGGGGCAGCCGCTGAGGCGCAGGGTTTGGGTTACCACTAGCGAGTCGAGGTGCGACAGCAGGCTGTCGGGGCCCAGGTCGGCGCCGCTCAGGATCAGCGTATCGCCCTTCACGGTACCGGTCGTATTGATCAGTTCAACGCCTGTATGTGCAAAAGTATCGATGATAAACAATTGAAAAACAGCGCCAAAACCTTCGTTCCTGAGCGTAAAGGTGCGGGTAAAGAGGTCGCCGGTGGCGCCGGTGTAGTTCCAGTTTTGCCCCGGGGTGAGCGAAACGACGGGTACGCGCACGTTGTATTCGCTGCCAAACAGCGGGTCGTGCGGCATGCCGCCGGCGTTGATCCGGATGGTGTCGCGCACGCCGCCCTGATCGGGCGCCGAGCAGCCCACGCGCACCCGGAGTTGGAAGGAGAGACCGGCGTTGCCGTTTATCGCCGGCAGTGAAAAAACGGGGCAGCGCGGATCGGAACCGTCGGCCACGATCAGTCCGGTCACGGCGGTGTATTGCAGCCCTTCCGGCAGGCAGTATTGCAGCGTACCGGCGGCTTGCGGCTGGGGCGAACTATTCGTCAGGGTGATCCGGTAAACGACTTCCTGGCAGGGCGAAAGGTCGTTAGGAATAGTCGTTTGCAGGGTAAAAACGGAGGCAGTGGCGGAAAAAGCCAGCAGGGCCAAAGCGGATAGCCCCTGTATGCACAGGTTGCTAAGAGGTAACGGCATAAGTCAGCGGGATGTTTAGACAAACCAGAAATCGGATTAAAATAAACGGCCGGATGCGAGGCCATTTAATTTTCGCACAAAACCGGTACCAAAAACGCTGCTGAAATGCCGCCTTTAAGCCATAAAGTTATTTTGGCCGCTTACTTCCGCATCTTTTTGGACATTTTCTTTGGGAACAAACCGGATTTACTTTTGCCGGAGGACTTGAGCTCGCCTTTTTTATTCACCGGCGCAGCCAGGCTCTCATTGGCCGGGCAGCCGCTTTTCTGGCTGCACGACGGCGCCAGCAGCGCGACGGAAAAAATGAAGGAGAGAAAAATCAGGAAACGGAACCTTGTCATTAATGCGTTTTTTTTGATATAATTTGTAAAAAATCACTTCACCTCTATCCATTGTCCGTTTTCAGGGTAAATAACGGCTGTTTCGGGGCGTTTTTCTTTTAGTTCCAATTCAACATGCCATTCTTTCATCCGGAACTGGTAACGTTCGTTTTCGTAATCTGTTGCCCCGATCCCGTTTCGCCACCACCAGTTGCCGTCCTGCCGGAAACTGACTTTGTACAACAGCCCCGCTTTGTCTTTTTCTACTTTTATCCCGTCGGAAGGGCTGTTTTGGTTGAACTGGGCGACTTCCCACATATTGCCGGCGAAGGCCCGGCCCCGCCGCAGTTCGAGCGCCTCGTTGAAACCGTTGGGCTGGCCGATGATCCGCATCATAAACACGCCCCGGTAGTTGTCGGGAGACGCCAGGATGACGATTTCTTTGCGGTCGTACCAGCGAAAATCCTGCACCAGGCTGTCAAATATTTTTTCGGACATGGCCCAATACCGGTTCATGCCGGCCAGCAGGTGCAAGGAAACGACGAGCAGCGCCAGCATGATCAGCCGTGCCGGAATTTTGGGCAAAAACGACAACAGCATCGCGAACCCGAGCCAGCCGAATCCCGAAGCGAAATAACCGTAACGGTCGTTTTCAGACAATTGCAAATAGCAAAAATAGAGATTGGCTACCGGCAGCAAGGCGATAAAAAACCAGGCAAAGGCTGCGCCGGCCCATTGCAGACGGGCCTCCGCACGGCGGAAAAATGCCAGCCAGCACAGCGCGGCCAGGCTCAGCAGCGCGATGCCCAGCCAAAGCGGCCAGCCGGCATCCAACCCGTCGAACAGGCGGGTTTTGTCGGCGTGTTCCCAATGTCGCGCAAAGCCGAATTGTTTGACGGCGTATTTCAGCATGGTAGCCAGCAGCACTTTGGGCTGTATGTTCAAATGCGTTTCGGCGCCGTAGTGCCCCACCCAATCGCCGATGCGTATTTTGTTGATAACGAAATACAGGGCGATCAGGCCTGCCTGCGGCGCCAGGATTTTGCCCAGCTGCGCGGGTAGCCGCGTCCCGGCATTAATGGAAAAATGCCGGACTACGATCAGCGCCAGCAATAACCCCGGAATGACCAGCGACCACTCGAAGGCGAACAGGGCAAGCGCGAAAAACAACTGGATTTGCCACCAATCGCGGCGGCTTCCCGTGTAGAGGTAATCGAGGGTACGATGCATGGCCATCAGCGCGAAAAACAGGGCCAGGAGGTAGTGCAGACAAACGCGCCACACGACCACTTCGGCTGAATATGGGGAAAGCAGGAATAAAGTCGCGGCGGTGAATGCAATAAAATAAGGCTGCCCGGAAGGCGTATGATGAAACAAGCGCAGGGCCAAACGGAACAACAACCAGGCATTCAGGCCGTGTAAAATGGCGAAAACTCCGTACCATACGGGGCTGTTGGCGCCAAACAGCCAATACAACAGGTAATTGCCAAAGTGCAGCACCGGGTGCAGGCCCGGATAACCGAAACTGCCCGGCGCCCCGGCCCAACCCTCGCGGTTGTAGGCGTACTGCCAGCCCAGCCAGTCCATCACGAAGCCGGCGTCGCGGGTGGGCCAATACACGGCCAGCGCGGTCAGAATAAACAGCAGGGGGATGAGTCTGGGATTCAGGACAACCTGTTTCTGCCCCGCCAGTTCGGTGGTATGGCCATACATGGAGATGGGTATGTTGTCCATTTCAGCGCTTATTTCTGTTGCGTTTTGGGTTGTCGGCTATATTTTCCAGCAGGGGTTGCCGCAAAATACGGACTTCGCCGCGAACGCCATTTTGTTCCTGCACAAAAATACCTTCCCAGGTTTTGCCGCAGGCGTTGTGCAGCCGGCAACCGTCGAGACAAAGTTGTCCGCCGGGTTGTACGGTGATGCGTGCGCCCGGCGGCAAAGATACCCGGCAGGAGAGATGCAATACTCCTCCTGGCGCCACGCTGATGTGGCCTTCGAGGTCGCGGGCGCCGGTCCAGGCGACCGAGTCGGCGATAACGACGGCGCGATCTTCCCGCAGGGTGCACCAGGTGGGGATTAGGCAACGCCTGACCGCGCTTTTTTCGTTGGCCAGGGTAGCTTGGGCGCGCCCGATCTGACAGGGGGTCAGGGCCAGCTGGTAGGCATTATAATCCATCATGTTATTGGTGGCTTGGTCGCGGCAGGGCGGGTCTTTCGATCCGGTCCAGCATTTGTTGGGGTGGTTTTCGGTGTCGGGGCAGCCGTCTTCCACCCAGGCGTGGCCGATGCCGAGGATATGGCCGACCTCGTGGTTGAGCAGCCCGTCGAAACTCTCGGGGCCTTCGCTGCTTTCCAATACGCCGGCCATCTTGAGCGCGGTTCCGAGCGCGATACCCTGACCGTTGGGCCGGTAGGTTTTGGAGCCAAAGCTGTCGCGCGGGTGCACCTGCAAAAAGATGTTCAGGATGGTGTCGGCGCCGAAGGCGTATTTTTGAATGACTTTGCGATCATAATTGTTCTGGTATTTCCCCGACGATACGAAATAATACAGATCGTCGTCGTAGTGGAAATAAATGCCTTCGTCGCCGGGTACCGGCTGTGGCGTCAGCGCGTAACGGTATCCCTTGGGCAACACGCGTGTACCTTCCGGCGAACGCCAGTTGCGCTCGTTGACGGCCAGGTCTTCGTTCGAGCGTTTCACCAGTTCGCGCAGGAATACCCGCACGGAATCGGCCGGGCGGTGCGCGGTACTGTCGGTTTTGTCCATTACGTGAAAGTTGATGCGCAGGTAGCGCATGGGCAGGTATTCGGGGTGTTCCGGATCGGGCAGGCAGCCCTCCCAGTCGGCGCAGGAGGTGGCAGCCGGCCGGACAGGCGCGCGTTGGCCGGGAGGCGGTTCGGTTTGAGGCATTGCAATTGCCGGGGGCAGTACGAAGCGCTCCGTGCGCAGGCGGGGCGCGCAGGCTGCTGCCGTCAGGAATAATATGGTGATCGGGAAAACGAGTTTCATGACGCCGGGGGATGATTAAGGCCACTGAGGCCGGCTTGCCACAGCAGGTTGAGTAATTCACGGGGTTCAAAAGTCTTTTGATAGAAAATCGCGACAAATTTTTCACCACGGAGACACGGAGTGGTTCCTTGCAGGACAAGTCTCCGTGTCTCCGCGGTGAATTAAAATAATCTACGGCGGGGAGATTTTAGCATACCCTTTTGCCCCCCCTCCGCGGTGAAACAGGTAAAGACGGCGGTCACGGTTTGGCATCCCCGAACGTATCCCGCCAGGCCAGCATGCCCCCGCTGAGGTTGCGCACGTTTTTGAAGCCCTGCGCCTGCATGAGCGCCTGTGCCATGCCGCTGCGGTTGCCCGAACGGCAATACACCACGATCTCGTCGTTTTTGTGGCCTTCCAACTCATACAGGCGGTTCATTAGTTCGCCAAGGGGTATGAGTTGGCCGCCGACGTTAAATTCCTGGTTTTCCCAGATTTCCCGAACATCGATCAGGGTGAGTTTTTCACCGGCAGCGAGCCGTTTTTGTAATTCTTGTACGTTGATGTCCATGATTTTAAATGTTTATGAAGGTTTATGAGGGGTTATGAGGGTTTATGAGGGTTTAGAAGGGTTTAGAAGGGTTTAGAAGGGTTTAGAAGGGTTTAGAAGGGT
>CALEYM010000352.1 GCA_937926185.1 uncultured Bacteroidota bacterium
GCGGCATCCGGGTGGTAAATAGAGTTGCGCACGTCGCGCAGGTCGTCGCTGATACCGGCGCGGGCGGTGGTTTCGCCAAAACTGGCTTCCGAAACCTTAAATTGTCCGCTTTGTATGTAAGGTTTCAGCACTCCGCCGGCGTATTCTTCGAAATGGTTGCGTACGCTGCTGATGCGGCGGCGCCCGAGCGCCACGTTGTAGTCGCTTTCCGCGCGCGGACTGGTAAAGCCCTTGATGACCACTTCCACCGGTTCGCCGTTTTGCAGGCGGGTGAGCACCATGTCGCACAATTGGTCGAGGCGTTCGTAACCGCGGCGGACTTCGTTTTCAAAAAAGGCGTCGATTTGTTCTTCAGAAGCGTCCCGTTTAGGCCCGGTAAGCCCGGCGGCAAACCGCTCGCGGTATTCCGCCTGGCGTTCCAGGTAGTCCTGTGCGGTTTGCACATAGGTTTTTTCTGTTCTTATACGGCGGGTGCGTTTATCCGGTTCGTCGTTGTCGAAGTACAAGGGCAGTCCGACAAAATCGGCCAGTTTGGTGGGCACGGGGTCGGGTTCCTGCAGGCGTTCCACCGGGATCATTGGCCGGTCGATGGGCACACGCGGCGTTGGCGGCGGCGTTTCGGCCAGGGGTGGCCGTTCCGGTTTGGGCGGTTCGGGATAACGTACGATGAAAATATCGTTGCAGCAGGCCTTGTTATGTTCGTCAAGGTACTGCGAACCGGGCCGGTTGCTGCTCAGGTAGCCGTTTTTCCCGTCGGGACGCAACACGTAGTACAGGTCGTTGTAGCTGGAGTTCAGGCCCGGGCCTGCATTTTCCGGCGCCGAAAATCCCGTGCTGTCGAGTTTGCTTTTAAAAATATCGTACCCGCCCAGGCCGCGCCAGCCTTCCGAACTGAAGTACAGCGCGCGGTCGGGGACATGAAAAAACGGGGTGACGTCGTTTTCCGGGGTGTTTACCGCGCCCACGTTCACCGCCGGGTCGAAGCGGGGCAAGCGCGGCGGCTTACGGCTGCTGACGGGTACATTGCAGGGGCAAAACCAGTTGGTGTCGAGCGGCACGTACCAGATGTCGAGATTGCCCTTTCCGCCGGGCCGGTCGCTGGCAAACCAGAGATTGAGCTGTTCGGAGGCGGTATCCCAGGAAACAGAAGGCTGCGTGGTGGTATAGCCAGGCAGGTTGACCGGTTCGGGCAGCCGCATGGGGTCCGTCCAGCGGCCGCGAATATCCTTGATCGCCAGGTACAGTTCGCAGCGGATATCGGATGCGTTGAGGTTTTTACACAGATTGACAAACAAAAAATGGCCGTTGCCCAGCATGGCGGTGTGGGCTATGTGCGCCGTATCGGTGTTGGGAAAGCCGCGGCTGACCTCGCGGGCCCGGCCGTTGCGCACCGAGTACATCACCTTGGTGAGTTTGGTACGAGGCACTTTTTTATCGCCGCGTTTATCGAAGCGGTAGGAGGAAAAATAAAGGGTGTCGCCGCTCAGGTAAGGGGCAAAGTCGCTGAACGGGCTGTTGATACCTTTGCCGGCATTCACCACCTCCGCGGCCGGTTCGGGCGCCGGCAATTGAAGGGCCCAACGGCTGGATTCGATCTCCACGCGGGCGCGGTCGAAAAATGTGGGCTCGGCGCCGGCGGGTTTTTCCGCGATAAACTGTTCGAAGGCAGCGATAGCTTCGCCGTATTTCCCCTGGTTTTTCAACACCTGCCCCAACCGGAAATTCAGCAGGGGCGGCGTTTTTTTTCGTTTGCCGGAGGCGCCGGCGGTCAGCTGCCGGTACATTTTTTCTGCCAGTGGATAGGAGTGCAGGTTTCGGGCACATTCGGCGTATTTCCAGATCAGCTCAGCGTCTTCTGCCTTTTTTTTCAGGGCTTCGCCGTATTGCTGGATGGCTGCGCCAAAGTCTTTTTGTTTGAACGCATCGTCGCCGGCGTGCTCGTAAGCGCGGGGCGATTGGGCCTGAAGGGTGGAGAGGCAGAATAATACATAGAAAAGTATAATGATGCCGATCCGGAGGGCTGCCGGTAAAATCCCATTAATTTTCCGATCGGCAAGAGGGAGCATTTGTCGGATTATAAACATACAAAGTATGGTTTGTGAAAAATATGGCTTAAAAGATGGGACACGATTTAAAGGTTTTCACCGGCGGCGCGGGTAAGGTACGGTACACCGCGGCTACTTCAAACCCGCCTCTCCGGCCCGTCGCGACGTCGAATCCGGAAACGTTGATGTCGTAACTCACGCCTACAGTCCAGTTGCCCTTTTCGTATTGCAGGGCGGGTATTATCGCGTCGCCGGCGCGGTTGGCCAGGGTGAACTGCAGGGCGGTTTCGTTGGTGACCAGCCAAAACCGCGCGCCGGCGCCGCCGACGATCTCCTGCGCCTTGCCCATGCGTTGCGACAAACCGAAAACGACCAAATCGAAAAATTCGTTTAACGGCAGGGTAAAATTTGCGCTCACCGCCAGGCGCATGGGCAGGCGCTCGGCCGGGTTGTCGTCGAAACTGACCTTCGGCCTGTTCAGGTGAGATATTCCCACCCCGGCATTCACCGCGGTACGGCTGCCGGCGGGTGAAAAATGCCAGTTCAGGCCGCCCGAAAGGGAGGGCGATAGCCCGGAGCTGCGGTTTAAATTTTCTTTGGAAGGCAGACCGGGGTCGAAAACGTAGTCGTTCCACTGGTTTTTGAACGTCAGCCCCGAAATATCGAAGGCCCGTTGCACCAGCGCCAGGCCGAAACCTGCCGACAGCGCATGCGTCGCGCCGAGCGCATGGGCCACGGAGGCAGAAAGCCCCACCTGCGTCCATTTCAATCCGGCGTCGCCAGCGCGATCGTGCTGAATGAGCAATCCGCCGCTCAGCAAATTGGCGCCGCGTTCCAGCACCTTCATATCCACCGCGCCGCCAAACGTGCGGTACGACACCGGCACGCTCGTCCACTGGCTGCGATATATGCCGGAAGCGCGTAAATCGCCCTTGAAAACGCCCGTCTGAGCGGGGTTGATCTGCAGGGGATTGAGGTAGAACTGGGAAAAGTGCAGGTCCTGCGCCGCGCCGAAAGCGGCAACGCAACAAAAAAGAAAGGTAGATAAACTGCGAAGCATAGGCAAAATTGTTTCCGGGTTCCGGGTGGATGGCCGAAGGTAAAGAACTATTTTTACCTGCTTTCGCTGCCTGAATTAAAAAGTCGGAAACGGGCAGAGGAAAAGCATACAGGGCGCCCGTCTGCACGGTGCGCCCTGCTCCATTCACCCGTCCTTTTGCTGCGTATCAACGGGAGTATTAACCCTGGATCATCGTTTTTTGAAGGTATTCCTTCGCTTGTTTTTTATTGCCCTGCGCCAGGTATATGTCGGCCAGCAGTTGATTGACATCGCGGTTCGCCGGACGTTTTTGGTATTCCTCCCGGGTAAACTGCAGCGCTTTTTCCAGATTTTTGGTTACTTCCAGGTGAAAGCGACCGGCTTCCAGGGCCATGTTGTGCCCGGCGGCAATATCCCCGGCCATCATGTCCTGTATTTCCTGAATCAAGGGTTGCGCTTCGGTTTCCCGGCCTGTTTTTTGATAAATTTTGACCAGGTCGATATAAAATCCGAGTTCCGGAATGATATCCGCCGCTTGTTTCAGCAAGGTTTCCGCCTGAGTATAATTACCGCGTTTTTCCTCAATGCCCGCCAAAGCAGCCATGGCAAAGGGGTAGTTTTCGCGGGCGGCGAGACACATTCGATATTGTTTTTCCGCCGCGGCCAGATCGCCTTTACGTTCAAAAAGACGCCCTGATTGCAGCCGTGCCCATTCGGTTTGCTCATAACCGGGATAACCGGCTTTCACGGCCATATCCATGGCCTCGATGGCGCCGGGCAAATCGCCGTGTATTTCGCGCAAATAGGACACGCGGGAGTAGGAACGCAGGTCGGGGCGTATGCTCACCATCTTGTCGCAGTATTCCACTGCTTTGGCATAGTTGCCCATTTCGACGTTGGCATCCACCAGACAACCATAAATATAGGCGTTGTACGGGTTGAGTGCCGCGGCGCGTTCAGCCGTTTGAAGGGCTTTGGCAAAATCGTGCAGGCTGAGTTCCACGCCGGCCCGGTGGCTGAGCGCGCGAAAGAGTTGGTCTTTCTGTTGCGGCGTCGGGTTGGCCGTATTTTCCAGTTCTTTTACCACGGGTTCCAGCATTTGTAAGGCCGCGGGGTAATAGTGCGGGTGCTCGCCGGTAATACGGGCTTCCTGGATGAATAATTCGGCCAGTTTGATACGGGATTCCGGGTTGCCGGGGCCGCGGCGCAGTTCGGAAGCCTGGGCGCCATAAATGTTTTGAACGTTATCCCATTCTTTGCCGTTGCGGAGCGCTTCGGGGCGGTCGAGCAGTTCGGGAATATCGATGGTCGTTTGCGAAGTGAGTTTGGCGTGGTTTTTCGACTGATCGGAAGCGGTTTGCGTACAGCCGATCAGGAGTAATATAAAAAGGTAAAAAAAGGACGAGCGGATCATGACGAAGTAGATTTGATGTTGTGAACGATGTTTGGATATACTTACGAGGCAAAGCTGGAACCGGATTTATTTCTGCGCAACATCTGTGTATAAATTTCTGAGTAACATCTGCGTGAAACTAATCACGTTACGCACAGGTAATATTTCACGCAGATTTTACACAGAAATTTATACACGGATGTTACGCAGAATAATTATTATCAATATTGAAATTTTATAGTTTATACAATAATATCTTCAAAAATTACTGCTTAAACATCTTCACCACCTGCATATCCTTCCCGGTCGTCAGCCGGGCAAAGTAGATACCGGCGGGCAGTTGCGCGCTGTTGAACACGGCTTCGTAGTCGCCGGCCGCTTGCAGGCCCTGCGCCAGCGTGGCCAGCAGTTTGCCCTGCTGATCGAACACCGAAAGGTTGACGTTCGTATCCGTATCCAGGCGGTACCGGATATTGGTAGACGACGTGAACGGATTGGGATAGTTGGTCACGGCAAGCACCCCGGTGTTGCTCACGCTTTCACGATCCATGCCCATGAAACTGGATGCGTTGTCGCTGATGGCCTGTGGGCCGCCGCAAGCGCCATCACCGGCGTGCGGCAGGGCCAGGTAGGGGAAAGTCGGGCGGAAAGCCTTGTCGTTTTGCTCCACGCCGGTTTTATAAGTCAGCACATCGATCAGGTCTTGTGTGACAGGGCTGCCACCGGCGACGAAATCGTCGTACCACAAGCCGATGGCGGCCAGCGCCACACCGGAAACAGCCTGCAATTCGATACGCGTCACGTCGTCTTCGAGCCGGCGGCCGTTGGGAAAGCCGTCCATGTTGGGGATGAATTCGATTTTTGTGCTCGTATTGTACGGCGCCTGCGTCAGGCCGCGCACCGCTGCGTCGATAATGCCGAGCGGACTGAAGTCGGCGCTGTTGCGCGGCGTGGCCGGCACGGCCATGTTCAGACGCAGCATATCTCCGCCATTGGGTAAAAAGTTGTTGATGAAGGGTTTACCGGCCGCCAGCGGGTTGCCGTTTTTGCCCGTAGCCAACTGGTAGGGTGGGAAATTGGGCACGCCGGTGTGGAAGATCGGCCACAGGTCGACCGAACGGGGTTTGCCGGGGCCGGGCAGCAACAGGGTTCCGAAAATGGCGTCGTCGAGGGCGGTACCGGCCACCGCCGGGGAACCTTTTAATCCGTACAAACCGTCTTTCCCGTTGCCGAAGTCGAATGATCCCAGCGACTTGCGCTGGATGCGCAGTTTTGAAAAGGCCGGCACGGCGCCTCCGAACAGCTCGTCGTCCATATACAGGCCGAGTTCGGGATTGTAGAAAAATCCGTCAAGTTGGGTGTCGGCCAGTTCCTGGTACGGCGTGAGGCTGTTCCAGTAGTCTTTAGAACCGACCGGGATGACGGCCTCGTTGGTCAGCGGCATGCCGAGGCGGCTTACCTGTACCCAGGGGCCGGAGTATTCCTCCGTGCCCTGACCCAGCGTGCGGATTTGCTGGCGGCTGGCGCTGGCCCATACGCCGATCACGTAGTTGGGATCGAGGATATTGGCCGGTTTTTTCGGGGCGCCTTTTTTGAGTAAATAGCCGATGGGCACCTGGATAGCGATGGCGCTCACGTTTTTGCAGGCCAGACCGTCGCGGGCCTGACCGTTCTGACGCGGCAGATCGCCCAGATCGAACACGCCGCCGAGGTCTACGAAAAATGGGTCGTCGACGGGGCCTACGAACACGCGCTCGCCGGTAGCGGCGTACACGATGTTGCGGTCGGCGATCTGCTGGTATGGTTTGCCCAGCCCGATGGGCGAACTGATGGACCGCGCGCCGATGTTGGTGGGCGGCACCGGGCGGTTTACCAAAATGGCTGCGAACGTTTTTCCACCGTTGTCGGAGCGATACAACGTGTAGGTCATTTTGAGGTTTTGTTTGCCCAGGCGGATGTTGAAGAAAGTGGTCGGGTCTTCGTTTTCCATTTGAAACTCCACGCGGTAGATAATCTCGTCGCCGGGTTTGGCGGGGTCGTTGTCGATATGTATCTCGTAGCGGATGTTTTCGCCGAACGAATAGTAGTTCGGGCCGCCCTGCGGCAACTGCACCGGCACATAAGTGGCGATGAGGGTCACGGTATTAGCGGGGTTGGGGCTGCGGAACGCGTACACGTCCACGTTGTCGGCCAGGGGGTCGTCGGCAATCAGCGGCGCTTCGCGGTGGCTGGATGCCAGGGCAGGGAAGCACAGCAACAGGAGCAGGCCGGCGGTCAATATATTTTTGAATGTGTTTTTCATTTTAAATAGAATTAATAAAAGCATGAAGGAAAATAGTCAATGATTATTTCTGAGCCGGCGATTCAGGGGTTGTGCAAAAAGTCGATACGCCGGAATTAGTTGATAACTTGGCCAAATATTATTCGATTCCCGTGCAGACTTTCCAGGTTTTTAAAACCTGGAAAGTCGAAAACCGCGACGGAATCAAAACAATATTTCGCTCAATAATTAAGACAACTTGATGCACGGACTTTTGGCACAACCCCTGTGCGCAAGTCGCAAGTCGCAAGTCGTAAGTCGTAAGTCGTTATTCCGTATCCGTTCCCGACCACGGCGTGGCCAGGTAGGGGAAAGCCGTTTGAAACGCCTTGTCGTTCGAGCTGACGCCGGTATCGTAGGTGAGCACATCCACGAGTTTCGGCGTGACGGGGCTGGCGGTTTGGCCGGGAATAAAGTCGTCGTACCACAGGCCCACGGCGGCCAGGGCCACGCCGGCCACTGCCTGCAGTTCGATACGGGTGACGTCGTCTTCCAGGCGCCGGCCGTTGGGGAAGCCGTCCATGTTGGGGATAAATTCGAGGGCCGTGCCGGTGTTGAACGGCGCCTGCGTGAGTCCGATCACGGCTGCCGCTATGATACCTTCACTGCTGAACATGGGGTCGTTGCGCGGGGTGACGGGCGTGGCCATGTTGAGCCGGAGCATGTCGCCGCCGTTGGGCAGGAAGTTGTGGATGAATGGTTTGCCGGCTGCCAGCGGGTTGCCGTTTTTACCGGTGGCGAGTTGATAGGGCGCCAGGTTGGGTACGCCGGTGTGAAAGATCGGCCAGAGGTCGACGGAGCGGGCTTTGCCGGGGCCGGGCAGCAACAAGGTGCCGAAAACGGCGTCGTCGAGGGCGGTGCCGGCCAGTGCCGGATTGCCTTTCAGCGGGTAGAGCCCGTCTTTGCCGTAGCCGAAATCGAAAGCGCCGAGCGATTTGCGCTGGATGCGCAATTTCGAGAACGAAGGCACGGCCGCGCCGAACAGGTCGTCGTCCATGTACAGGGCCAGTTCAGGATTGTAGAAAAACTGATCCAGTACGGTGTCGTTGAGTTCGTCGTAGGGCGTGATGGCATTCCAGTAGTCCTTGTACCCAATGGGGATCACGGCTTCGTTGGTCAGCGGCATGCCGAGGCGGCTCACCTGCACCCAGTCGCCGGAGTCGTTGTAGCCTCCGCCGGCGATGTTCAGCGTACGGGTGGCCCGGCGGCTGGCGCTGGCCCAAACGCCGATCACATAATTGGGGTCGAGGATGCTGGCCGGGGTAGCCGGCGCGCCGGCTTTCAGCAGCGTGCTGATGGGTACCTGGATAGCAATGGCGTGGCAGTTGAACTGGCCGATGCCGTCGCGGAAATCGCCGTTTTGGCGGGGCAGGTTGCCCAGATCGAACACGCCGCCGAGATCCACGAAAAACGGGTCGTCGACCGGGCCGCAGAATATCTGTTCGCCGGTGGAGGCCGCGGTAATGGCCTGTTGCATCAGCGTGGCGTAGGTGGTGTTCAGGCCTACCGGGCTTTCAATGGAGCGCGCGCCGATGTAGGGCGGCGGCACCGGGCCGTTGCCGACGATGGTCTGCCAGCTTTTGCCGCCGTCGGTGCTGCGTTCGCACTTGTAGCTGACTTTCAGGTTTTCCTTACCCAGCCGTACGCGGAAAAACGTGGACGGGTCTTCGTTTACGCGGGTAAAGGTGAACCGGTAGGTCACTTCGTCGCCGGGTTTGGCGGGGTCGTTGTCCACGTGGATCTCGTAGCGGATGTTTTCGCCGAAAGTGTGAAAGTTCGGGCCGCCGTGCGGCAGCTCGGTCGGGATGTAGCAGGCGATGATGGTGATGGTGTTGGGGTTGTCGGGACTGCGGAACGCGTACACGTCAGTGTTGTCGGCCAGGGGGTCGTTGGCGATGAGCGGCGCTTCCCGGTGACTGGAGGCGCGGGCAGCCAGGGCTGCGCACAGCAACAATGCGGCCAGGCATAAACGCCGGAACGGGACAAAGAAAATTTTCTGCATTTGGAACATGTTTTTATAAATGACTTTGCTCCATCTACGAGTGCCGGCAGGATTCCGGTTTTCCGGCGGATAAATTTTTTTTAGGCAATTTTGCCCCTCAAATCCGAAATTGACATGTTTCCTTCCCGTCCGATCATTCTCGCCTCCAAAAGCCCGCGCCGAAGCCAGCTGATGCGGGAGGCCGGTTTTATTTTTTCCGTACAAGCCCAGGACGCCGACGAAGATTTTCCGTCCGACATGCCCGCGGAAGACGTCGCGCTTTACTTAGCCCGGCGCAAGGCGCTGGCCTCGGCGTCGTTTATCCGCGACCGGGAGATCATTATTTCCGCCGACTCGGTGGTGATCATCGACGGGCGCATTTACAACAAACCCGCCGGCTACGACGAGGCCTTCCGGATGATCCGCCTCTTATCTGGCCGGCAACACAGCGTTATCACCGGCGTTTGCCTGCTGGGCGCCGAACAGGAACGCGCCTTTTCCGACCGCACCGAAGTGTATTTCGACGAACTAAGCGACGAAGAGATCGATTATTACATCCGCAGCTGCCGTCCTTTCGATAAAGCCGGCGCCTACGGCGTGCAGGAGTGGATCGGGCTGTGCAAGATCCGTCGCATCGAGGGCTCTTACGCCAACGTGATGGGATTGCCCGTGCACCGGGTGTACCAGGAGCTGCAGTACTTTTAAAGGCAAAATGGAAAAGTTTAAATGTAAAATGTAAAAGGGGGCCGCGGCATGACCGTATTGTGCACTGTTACGAATGATCTGATTTATGACCAGCGCATGCAACGCATTTGCGCAACGCTGGCCGGCAACGGCTGTTCGGTGGAATTGGTGGGCAGAGCCCTCCCCCACTCCATCCCGCTGGAAGAACGCGCTTTCCGGCAACGGCGGCTGAAATGCCGGTTCAATAAAGGATTTTTGTTCTACCTCGAATTCAACCTGCGCCTGTTCGTTTTCCTGCTCCGGGCCCGCTACGACGCCGTTTGCTCCGTCGACCTCGATACCCTGCCGGCCGGCTGCGCGGCCACCCTGCTGCGCCGCAAAAAACGGGTGTTCGACGCGCACGAATATTTTACCGAAGTACCGGAAGTGACGCAGCGGCCTTTTGTAAAATGGGTGTGGCGCAGCGTGGCCCGCGTTTGTTTGCCGTTCTACCGGCACGCCTATACGGTAGGGCCCGCGCTGGCCGCCATTTTTGAAAAAGAATACGGGATAAAATTCGGCGTGGTCAGAAACATGCCGCTGCAATCCGCCCCGGTGGCGCATCCAACACAGGGGCCCAAAATCCTGCTTTACCAGGGCGCCCTCAACGCGGCGCGGGGCATCGAACAATGCCTCGCGGCCCTGCAACAACTGCAAGGCGTCGAACTCTGGCTGGCCGGCGAGGGCGACCTGTCGGATCAGCTGCGAAGATTGTCAGCCGGACTCGGCGTACAGGATAAAGCGCGTTTTCTCGGCTACGTCAAACCGGCCGATTTGCCCGCCCTGACCGCCCAAGCCTGGCTCGGCCTGAATGTTTTGGAAAACCGGGGCCTGAGCTACTACTATTCCCTGGCCAACAAATTTTTCGACTACGTGCAGGCCGGCATACCGGCGCTGGCGATGGATTTTCCGGAATACCGCGCGCTGAACGACCAATACGAAGTGGCCTTGCTGCTCGACCATTTGACAGCGGATGCCGTCGCGCAGTCCATTCAGTACTTATTGAATAACGACGACGCTTACCGGCGCCTGCAACAACAAACCGCCGCTGCCCGGCAGGAATGGGTATGGGAAAAAGAAGCGGCGGCCTTGCTGAATATTTGGGCGGATGTGTTAAAATAATGCGCATTCAGCCTTTTTTCGCCCCGCGCGGCGCCTTTATCTTCAGCCCCGGGTTTATATTTTGAGAAAGCCGCAGGTACAGGTCGTGCCAGTCCGGGTGTTGTTTCAGCCATTCTAGGTGCCGTTGGATCGTATCCGCGTCGCCGCGAATGGCCGGCCCGGTTTGCATGGCGGCGGGCGATTCCTGCAGGGCTTTGGCCAGGGTTTCCTCCATCAGGGGGTGCAGCATTTCAAAGGACAGGTCTTTTTCTTCCAGTATTTTTTCGGCGATGGCAAAACAGTGGTTGGCAAAATTGTTGGCAAAAACGGCGGCCACGTGCAACACCGCGCGCTGCTCATCGGTGACCCGGTACACCAGGTTCCCGATGATCTTGGCCATTTTTTTTAAAAAAATGACGTCTTCTTCCACACCCGCGTCTACGCAAAACGGGATTTTGGACCACACGGGCATACGGTTGGGGGAAAAGGTCTGCAAGGGATAAAAAACGCCGTAGCGCCGGAAAAACGGCTTCAAAACCGCCCCCGGCGTGGCGCCCGAAGTGTGTGTCACAAGGGCTTCCGGAATAAATGAAGACAGTTTTTTGCCCACTTCCGCGATGGCGTCGTCACGCACGGCCAGGATGACCCAGTCGGCGTCGGGCCGCGCTTCCGACCAGTCGTCGGTCCAGTCGGCGCGCAATTGCAGCCCCAGCTCACGGGCGTGCTCGCCGTTGCGGCTCAGCACCTGGGCCACGGGCAGTCCTTTACCCTTCAGGCGTTTGCCCAGGTGAGTGGCAATGCGGCCGGAGCCGGCGATGAGTATGGTGGGTTGATCTGTCAAGTCGTAAGTCGTAAGTCGTAAGTCGTAAGTCGTAAGTCGTAAGTCGTAAGTCGTAAGTCAATACCCTCCCGCCGAGTCATCTCCTCTTCGATCCGCCACAGCCCGCAGTTTTCCGTCCGTTTCGCGCAGAATAGCCTCGACGCGTCCGATTGGCGAACGGGTTTTTACGGTATGTCCCATTGTTGTCAGTTGTTGCGCCAGTTCTTCTGAAAATGTGTCTTCCTCCACCTGTATTTCATCGGGCAGCCACTGGTGGTGGAAACGGGCATTGTGCACGGCATCTTTTAAAGGCATACCAAATTCGTAAACATTTAATATTACCTGAAAAACGGAAGTAGGTATAGTGGTTCCACCCGGCGTACCCACCACCATTGACAATTTGCCGTCGCGGGTGACGATAGTGGGGGTCATGCTGCTCAGCGGGCGTTTGCCGGGGGCAATGGCGTTGGCTTTGCCGCCGATGGCCCCGTAGAGGTTCGGGGCGCCGGGTTTGGCGCTGAAATCGTCCATCTCGTTGTTCAGGATAAAACCCGCGCCGCTCACCACCACGCGGCTGCCGTAGGAGTCGTTGAGCGTGGTAGTGACGGCGGCGGCATTGCCCTCTGCATCGACGATGCTGAAATGGGTGGTTTCTTCGCTTTCAGCGAATTGTCCGGCCTTTACCGACTGGCTCGCCGTGGCTTTTTCCGGGTCGAATCCGGCCATGCGGTTTTTCAGGTAGGCGGGATCGGTCAGGTTTTTCGCGGGTACGGGCCAAAAATCCGGGTCGCCTAAATGTTCGGCCCGGTCGGCAAAGGCGCGGCGCTCCACTTCCGTCATCAGGTGAATAGCGGCGGCGGAGTGGAATCCGGCGGCCTTCAGGTCGGCGTCGCCGAGCATGCCGAGCATTTGTTGCAGCAACAGACCACCGCTGCTGGGCGGCGGCATGGCGATAAAATGCAGGCCGCGCCAGTCGAATTCCAGCGGCCTCCGCCACACGCTGTGGTAGTCGGCCAGGTCTTTTTCGGTGATCAGGCCGTTTTGTTTTTGCATTTCCCGCGCGATGAGAGTGGCCGTGGCGCCGGAATAAAAGCCGTCGCGGCCTTCGCCGGCAATGCGCCGGAAGGTGTTGGCCAGGTCTTTCTGGATGAGCCAGTCGCCGGCCTGCCAGGGCTGCATATTGACAAATGGCGGCGTGAGTTTGCAATAGCGGATAAAATTGATCTTTTCTTCGTTGAGTTGTTCGGCCTCCTGTCCGGTGATCTGGTATCCTTTACCGGCCAGGTCGATGGCCGGTTGCACCAGTTGCGCCCAGGGCAAACGGCCGTATTCCCGATGCGCTTCCCACATGCCGTCGACGGTGCCGGGCACGCCGCAGGCAAAAATGCCCAGCTGACTTTTCTTCGGCAACACATTGCCGGCGGAATCCTGGTACATGGTTTCCGCGGCAGCGGCGGGCGCTTTTTCGCGATAGTCGAGCGCCAGGGTTTTGCCGTTTTTGTCGCGGTAGATCAGAAATCCGCCGCCGCCGATGTTGCCGGCCTGCGGATACACCGCGGCCAAGGCAAACTGCACGGCTACTGTCGCGTCGATGGCGTTGCCGCCCCGGCGAAGGATGTCGAGCCCCACCTTCGTGGCCAGCGGATGCGCGGTCACTACCGCCGCTTTTTCGGCCACGATCTCTTTTTCAATCGTGTAGGGGAAGGGGACGATCTCCTGGGCGCGCACACAGAATTGCAGACTAAGGGCAAGACAGGCCGCCAGGCAGGTCAACCGGAAGAGTTTCATGTTTTGCAAAAACCGTTTTATGCGCAAACTTAGGGGGATTTCCGGAACGTAGTTTGTTTTTTCACCGCGGAGGCATGGAGGCACGGAGGCGTGATTTTTTGGGGACATACGCCGAACCGCTTATTTCATCAGTTCCAATATCCTGGCCTTGTTGCCGGCTATCCCGAAACTGCTCCAAGCGGAGAATATCTCTCCGGTGACCACATCTTTCAGACGCGTAAATCCCGCCAATCGGGCTTTGAACCTGTCGATAGCCGGCCGCCTGGCCTTTTCACCAGTATTGACGATGATCATCACCGATTTATCCGCATCGAAGCGGAACCAGGCGAACAGGCCGTCTTCCGGTGGAAAGAACTGTGTTTGGCCGTTCTGCAGGGCCGGCGTAGCGTTGCGGTAGCGGATCAGGGCGCGCGCGAAGCCGCCAGCAGACAAGGTGTCGTTGTCCGGACTGATCAACGGCAAGCCGGGACTGCCGAGCAGCGCGGCCGTTTTGATTTCGGGCCCGGCTGCAACAGCGGTTACCCAATTGCCAGTCGCTTCCCAGCCGGGGAGGGCGATGTTGTTGAAGGGGTTGGCATCGATAACGCCCTGGAAAAGGGCCGGGAATTCGTCGCGCAGTTCCCGTAGCAGCAGCCGTCGCCAGGGCGCTTGCCCGCCGGCACAGGAATCCATCTGAAAACCATCCAGACCGGCATATTCCACCCACCACAACCCCTGCTGCACGATTGCGTTGTACGCGCGTTCGCCGGCGCCCGGCCCGCAGGGGTCGACGGCCATGTTCCGGGGGATCAGATCGCGCACTACCCGGATGTCGCGGTCGTGGCATTGCCGCACCCAGTCGCGGAACAGGTCGGGGGCGGGCCACTGCCGGTTGGCGGAATATGGATGGGCAGGCGGATCGGCGGGTAGCCAGACGGCGGTAATACCCATATCCTGCAGGGTATTCAGGCCGGATACACTGTGTTCCGCCGTTTCCGCCGGACGGAACAGTACCTGCCGGGTATCCAGTCCTCCTGCTTTGGGCGCCGTGTTGCGCCGGTAAAGCGGGAATTCTGCGGTAAATTGAAAATCGCTGCCTGGACGGGAAAACAACAGCGGCAAACGCTGCGGCGGAGCGTCGGGCGCGATGCTCAGTACGAGGTACACGGAATCAGCGCCCGGCCCGGGCTCCGATTTTTCCAATTCGATCCCTTCGGCCTCGCCCAGCCATACGTCGAAGTCTCGGATACCGGGGCGGCAAACCAGCACTTCCACGCGGCGGCGCGACATACCCACCCACCAGTTGGGCGGCTCCAGGCGAAGCGCATCTCCCGCGGCAGGAACGGTTCGGGACGACTCCGCACGGGCGTAGGGATTACCGAGCCAATGCTTGCAGGCAGGCAGAAAGCACAAAAGGAGTGCGAGAATGGTCGCGCCGTTGCGGAGGGGCATGGAAAAGGGTTGACACAAAACTTTTATCGGACACTAGCGCAATCGTCTCTTTTCACACGGTTTTATACACCCCCTTACTCTTCCGTATCCTTACCGCCACCACCTTATACTCCGGACACAATGCATCCTTATCGCTCTCCGACGAGGTCACCACGTTGATCTGCAATTCCGGGAAGTGGAAAGTGGTGCTCAGCACGCCGGGCCGCACCTCGTCGGTGAGGCGGGCTTTTACGTCCACTTTGCCGCGGGGCGATTCGATACACACCATGTCGCCGTCGGCGATGAAGTGTTTGGCCGCGTCGGTGGGGTGGATGAGCAGCACGTCTTCCGTCAGGATTTGCACGTTGCGGGTGCGGCGGGTCATGGTGCCGGCGTTGTAGTGTTCCAGTTCGCGGTTGGTGGTGAGGATGTAGGGATAGTCCTTGCCGTGGGCCACCGTTTCGCGGGATTCCCGGAAATCGTCGTAAATGAACTTGCCGAGGCCGCGTTTGAAGGTCTCGGTGTGCAGCATGTCGGTGTCGGTGCCGTCGGGTTTGACGGGCCATTGTTTGCCGTTGTCGCCAAGTTCGTCCCATTTGACGCCGGCGAAGAAGGGCACGATCTGGGAAATTTCCTTTAGCAGGGTGTCCGGGTCGTAGTCGGGTTGGGCGTAACCCATGCGGTTCATGATGTCTGCCACGATCTGGCCGTCGGATTTGGCGCCTGCGATTGGTTCTACCACTTTGTTGACGCGCTGGATGCGGCGTTCGCCGTTGGTGAAGGTGCCGCTTTTTTCGAGGAAAGAAGCCCCGGGCAGCACCACGTGGGCGTATTTGCAGGTTTCGGTCATAAACAGTTCCTGCACCACCAGTAAGTCCAGTTTTTCCAGTGCGGCCACCACTTTGTTCGTGTTCGGGTCGGTTTGCACCAGGTCTTCGCCCATTACCCACATCGCTTTTAGTTGGTCGTTGAGGGAGGCTTCGTACATCTGCGGGATTTTGTAGCCGATGTGCAGGGGCAGTTTGGCGCCGTAGAACAGTTCGTATTTCTGGTGGATTTCCGGGTTGGTCACGTCGAGGTAGCCGGCGCCCTGGTGGGGCTGGCAGCCCATGTCGGCGGCGCCCTGCACGTTGTTCTGGCCGCGGAGCGGGTTCACGCCGGCGCCGCGTTTGCCGATGTTGCCGGTGATCATGGCCAGGTCGGCGATGAGCATAACCGTGAGGGTGCCTTGCGAATGCTCCGTCACGCCCAGGCCGTGGAATTCCATGGCGGCCTCGGCCGCGGCGTAGGTGATGGCGGCTTCGCGCACGAGTTTGCGGTCGACGCCGCAGGCCTGTTCCAGTTTATCGATGTCGAGGCCCAGGATCTGCTCGCGGAAGCCTTCGTAGCCCTCGGTACGGGCTGCAATGAAGTTCTTGTCTTCCAGCCCTTCTTTCAGGATGTAATAGAGCATCATCTGCAACACCGGCACGTTGGTACCGGGGCGCAACTGGAGGTGATGCGTGGCATATTTAACGATTTCAGTGCGGCGCGGATCGATGACGATGGTTGGGATGCCCTTCATGGCCGCCTGTTTGATCTTGGCGCCGGTCACGGGGTGGGCGTCGGTCGGGTTGGCGCCGATGACCAGCAGGCATTTGGTATATTTCAAGTCTTCGATGGAGTTGGTGGCCGCGCCGGTGCCGAAAGTGCGCTGCATACCCAAAGCTGTGGGCGAGTGGCACACGCGGGCGCAGCTGTCGATGTTGTTGGTGCCGATAACGGCGCGCAGGAATTTCTGCATCAGGTAGTTCTCCTCGTTGGTGCAACGCGCCGAGGAAATGCCGGCAATATAGTCGGGCCCGTGCTGGTTTTTGATGGCTGTGAGTTTTTCGGCGATGTAGTCGTAGGCTTCGTCCCAGGTGGCGGGCTCCAGTTTGCCGTTGCGACGGATGAGCGGCGCGCGCAGGCGGTCGGGGTGGTCATAGAAGGAGAAGGCGAAGCGGCCCTTCAGACAAGTGTGGCCCTGGTTCACCTCGGCGTCGTAGGGCGCCTGTATGGACTTCACCCTGCCCGCGTCGATAGCCACTTCGAGGTTGCAGCCCACGCCGCAGTAGGTGCATACCGTGCGAACCTTCTGATCCACTGCGATGGATTTGGACTCAAACACGTCGGAAATAGCCGAGGTGGGGCAAGCCTGCGCGCAGGCTCCGCAACTCACGCAATCGGACTCGAAAAAACTGGTGTCCAGCCCTTTGACGATACGGCTCTCGAAGCCGCGCCCGGCAAAACTCAACACGAACTGACCCTGCACCTCGTCGCAGGCGCGCACGCAGCGGCCGCAGTTGATGCACTTGCTCAGGTCGGAAGTCATGTACGGGTGGCTGAGGTCTTTTTGCCGGTCGAGGTGGTTTTTACCTTCGGGGTAGCGCACTTTGCGGATGCCCACACGGGCGGCCACGTCCTGCAGTTCGCAGTTGCCGTTCACTTCGCAGGTGAGGCAGTCGAGCGGGTGGTCGGTGAGCACCAGTTCGACGATGTTTTTGCGCAGTTTTTGTACCCGCCCCGAGTCCGGAAAAATATAATAGTTCTCCATCATCGGCGTGTGGCAGCTGGCCATGGTTTTGGCCGGCCCATCGGGCGACAGGGCTACATCCACGCTGCACACCCGGCAGGCGCCGAAGGGCTCGAGGTTGGGCGCGTCGCAGAGGGTGGGCACGCTGTTCTGGCCCAGGTGGCGGCGCAGGAAGGAGAGCACGGTTTCGCCGTCGCGGATGTCGAAGGGTTTGTTATCGATGTAGGCAAATTTTCCGGAACCCATTGTCAGTGAGTGATTGAGTGATTGAGTGATTGAGTGATTGGGGTGGGTTTTCCAGGGTCATTATTTTTCAATTTTTAAAATTTCACGAATTATCCCGGTCACCGCTTCTGCCCTGTCATACACCATAAAATGGCTTCCACCTTTGACCACATAAGTCGTATCATTTCTCCAAAGATGTACAATTCTGTCGCCATCTCCCAAAATATTGTGCAATACTAAGTCATTATCTGTATTATCACCGGTATTTGCAATTTGTTCCAACGACCATTTCATCAGCCGGTAGTCCGTAGATCGCACCATTTCCTTTAAAACCGTTTTGCTGTCCGCCGTCCCGGAATTCAGTACGTTGGCCACCAGGGCATCGACGTATGGAACTCTGATGGACGGAAGCAACCTGTACAACCCGGTATCCAAGGCCAGCCGGAAAGGAAACTTCAGATCGCTTTTGTCCCGGAAGCCGGAGATCAGGATCACCTTTTGTTGTCCGGTTATGGCTGCAATTTTCTGGGTCAGCAATCCGCCAAAAGAAAGTCCCGCAACAAGGTCCTGGTTTTTTATTTCGTACCGGTTTATCAAACGCAGCGCATATTCTTCCAACGTTTCGTTTTCTTCATTGGCTATCCATTTGATCATTATTTTTTCGCAACCCACTTCTCCGATTCGGGAGAAGGCGCGTTCGTTTGCGCCTAAGCCGGAGATGAAGAAGAGACGTTGCATTGATACAAATTTAAACAATCTCTCACCTGAAATACCCCCCCAATTCCCCCTCAAAATACTTCAGCGCATTTTTCACCGGCAACGGCAGCCCACCGCCGAGGGCGCAGAGGGAGCCGAGTTCGAGCGTTTCCACCAGGTCATTAAACAAAGTGCGATCCATCTTGTAATCGCTGGTACGCGCCTTTGCCAGCATTTCCGCGCCCCGGGTGGAGCCGATCCGGCAGGGGAAACATTTGCCGCAGCTCTCATGCGCGGTGAATTCGAACAGGTGTTGCAGGTATTCGATCAGCGGAAAATCCCGGGGGATACACACCACCGAGGCGTGGCCCAGCAGGAAGCCGTTTTGGGCAAAAGATTCGAAGTCTACCGTCAGGTCGTCGATTTTGGACACGGGCACTAAGCCGCCCAGCGGGCCGCCGATGTGCATGGCTTTCACGGGATGCCGGAAGCCACCGCCCAACTCGTTGATGACGATGGAAAGCGGCGTACCCATATCCACTTCGTACAAGCCGGGGCGTTTGAAATGCCCGTCGAGCGAGAGCAGTTTGGTACCGGTGGAGCGGCCGCGGCCGATGCCGGCAAAACGTTCGCCGCCATGCTGCAGCACAAAGGGGATGTTGGCCAGGGTTTCCACGTTGTTCACCACGGTGGGCAGGTTGAACAGCCCCTGCTGCGTCGGATAGGGCGGGCGAACCCGCACCTCGGGCCGCTGGCCTTCGAGAGAAGACAGCAGCGCCGTTTCTTCGCCGCAGATATAGGCGCCCTGGGCTTTGATCACTTTGAAATCGAAAGAGAAACCCGATCCGAGGATATTTTCACCGATATACCCGGCCTTGCGGATGTCGGCAATGGCCGATTCCATGACGGCTACAGATTCGGGGTATTCGCCCCGAATGTACAACACCCCCGCATTGGCGCCGATGATATAGCCGCTCAGGATCATGCCGAGCAGCAGGCTGTGCGGCTGTTGCTCCATGATGTAGCGGTCGGAATAGGCGCCGGGGTCGCCTTCGTCGGCGTTGCAGACGAGGAATTTCTGCGCGCCGGGGGTGTTTTTACAGGATTCCAGTTTGAGCCCCATCGGGAAACCTGCGCCGCCGCGTCCGCGCAGGCCGGAGCTTTTGATCTGCGCCAGCAATTCGTCGGGCGATTTTTTCAGGCTTTCTGCCAGGAGGCGGTAGTATTGTTCCACACCCGGAAAGGCAGCCGTCAAAACCGGCGTTCCGTGTGCGGCAACGTGGTATTTGTCTACCGGGCCTTTTTTATCGGTTTTGATGCCGGCGATATGATCGATGGCATCGCCGGAATAATTTTGGCCAGCGTAATGAAAAGCGTTGTTTTCGTGGCAACGGCCCAGGCAACACATGGCGCCGATCTCGGAGGCTTCGAAGTGCTCGCCCAGTTTTTGCGTCAGACCATCCTGCGTGCCGGCTGTGAGACAGGCACTGCCGTTGCAGACGTATACTTTTTTGCCCTGGTTTTCGGGTCGCAGGAAATCGTAGAAGCTGACGCTGCCGTACACGTTGGCGTCGCCGATAAGGAATTTTTCAGCCAGACGCTCCATTTCCTCCGGCGGCACCGTGCCCTGGCGTTCGGCGGTAATGCCCAGTTCTTCAAACAGGTTGTCGGCAAGGCCTTTTCGGCCCGAGAGGTACCCGATATTTTTTGACATGGTCAGGTTCACGCAAGGCTACCCGGCCGAAAAATTGGCGGTTGGCAATGCGCTTATGTTGGTTAGGTAAATGTTCGGCGGCGATCGTCCGGGATTATAAAGGCCAAAAGTGCGGAATTTTCTAAACTTCCGCAAATCCCCGTACTTTCGCCAATCAAACAGGGTCATTCTACCCAAAACCCGATGGCCCGTAATCCTTTATTCTCGTCGCCTTCAAAACCGTAATCCGGCACCATGACACATTTCCACGCCCTCCGGCTCTCCGGGCTCCTTTCCTGTGTTTGCCTGTCTTTGGCAACTGTTTCCACTGGCTTTTCATTTAGCGGGAATCCGCATATTTCGGCCCCACCCCCAACCCCTCCCCCCAAGGGGAGGG
>CALEYM010000353.1 GCA_937926185.1 uncultured Bacteroidota bacterium
CCTGAAAGGCGCACAGGCTTAAATTTGGATCAATTCTAATCCTTAATCCATAACGCTTCATAAAGTCTCCGCCAATGAAGGTCAGCACGCTTCAGTTCGATTTGCTGCGATCGAACGGTTTCCCGTTTAGAACAATTTGCAGCGCATCTTGTGGGATCAACAATCTGGACGTTCTCGGCCAATGACTGTTGGGTTCCAGTGTGATTGCACCAGTTGGACAGGAAGGGCGTTTTTACTTCTGCGCCCTTCCTTCCTTTTCCCTTGTGAGACCTTGTTTCCCGATTCCGTAACGCATCCATTTCGTGACCCGGACGCCTGCTCCATAAAGCAGAGCCCGGTTTAGGTTAAACCGTAAAACTTAATCTGATGAAAGTCCTGTTTGTTAAGCGTAAGGGCAAAAATAAAGGCGTGACTGTTCCGGACCATACCGGCGGTGTACCGGTATTTTTAAGCGGATTTGGGGTGCCGGCCGCGCTTCGGGCGTTAGCGCCTGATTATGTGCAATGGATCGGCGACGATTCCGGACAACTCTTGTTGCCAAAACTGCCGTCGGTGGAATGCCCCGGGCGCAAGCCTCCCTTTGAGACAGGAATGCTGAGCGACGGAGGCCTGGCGCCAGGGGCAAGCCAAACAGGTAGTGCAAAAAAGGTGAAACGTTCCAGTACCTGCATAGACGATTTAATGTAAAAAACTTGAAAACGAAATTCCGGGAAACGTTCATTTAATCAGCACTTGTCATGCAGGAGTTAATTACCCTCATTAACTTGTTTCAGAAAACGAAATTCAAGATTAATGGGATGTTAAGCATTATTCTGGAGCCCAACTCGGAAATGGAACGTTTTTACGACGCCATTGCCAGCGGCGCAGTGCAAACCGATGAAGACGCCAAAACGGTTTTCCCGGAGTATCAGAAAAACCCCAATCGCCTGTATACCATAAAAGGCAAGCTGAAAGATCGCCTGAACGATTCGATCCTACTGCTCGACTTCCGTGAATCCGCCTTTACCGAACGTCAGAAAGCTTTCTTCGAGTGTTCCAAAAAATGGGCCGCTGCCATGACCCTGATCTCAAAAAACGCCCGCGAAAATGCCATCAACCTGCTGGAAAACCTGCTCCGCCATACCCTGCGCTACGAATTCACCGAACTCACCCTCGATATCCTGCGCACCCTTCGCCTGCATTACGGCGTACTGGAAGGCGACCAGAAAAAATTCGATCAGATCGAGGAACAGATCAATCGCCACGAGGAGATATGGATCATGGAGCGCAAAACCGAAGGATACTACGCCGAACTCGTGACCCGCTTCGTGCGCACCAAATCGCTGAAAGACACGGTTTCGGAAAAAGCCCGGCATTATTTCGAACAGGTGAAACCTTATCTCGAACAATGCGATACCTTTAAAGTGCAGTTTTTCGGCCGTCTGGTTGAAATTGTCATTTACGACAGCATCAACGATTATCAAAACACGGCCCGCCTTTGCGAAGAAGCCCTCGGTTTTTTCCGGCAAAAAGACTATGTCAGCAGCATCGTCCTTCAGGTATTCAACTACAATTTGTTCGTCTGTTACCTCAATCTCCGCCAGTACGACAAGTGCCTGCTGCTGGCCGATCAGAATCAGGAACTTTTCGAAGAAGGCTCCTACAACTGGTTCAAACTCCAGGAACTGTACTTCCTCACCGAAATGCATGCGGGCGACTTTTCCGGCGCTTCTCAAATCTGCTTTAAAGTGATCGGCCACCCCGGCCTCGAACAGCAAACGCTGCCGGTGATCGAGTTGTGGAAAATCTTTGAAGCCTATTCCTGGTTGCTTGCCCGCGCCGGCCTCGTACCGGCCAACCACCTGAGCGCAAAATTCAAAGTGAGCAAATCTCTCAATGAAATCCAGGTATTCTCCAAAGACAAGGCCGGTATGAACATACCCGTGCTGGTCATTCAGTTCCTGTTCGATCTTGCCGAGGAAAAATGGTCGCAGATCATCGACCGCGTGGAGAATTTCGCCAAATACCGCAGCCGCTATATCGACGAACAGCAAACCGCCCGCAGTCATATATTCTTCCGGATGCTGGAGCAAATCCCCAGGGCTTCTTTCAAAATAACAGAAATAGAAAAACGCACGGAAGTACTGCTGGAGCGCCTGAAAAAGGCGCCGCTTGAAATAGCCAACCAAAACCACGAAATAGAGATCATCCCTTATGAAACGTTGTGGGCCATTGTTTTGAATTTCCTCGGCAAACCCTTGACGGAAAAATTCCAGATGCAGCCTTTGCGCGGTCAGTCGCCCGACGGACCCCGGCTGTCTGTGTGATGACTTGCAAAATTATACAGCAATTCTCGGTCTGCCGCATGGCAATTAATTGCAAACCGAGAATCGTTCCTTTTGGAGCAGACATATTATAAAGCGGGAATCGCTCAGAATAACGCCAGGACACCCGTTATTCTATCCTTGTCTTTTTTCATTGAATTTCAGATAGTTAGCATGTGACTCTATTATGATTGAGTAAGAATCGGTGTATATCTGTCCAAGGCAATTCGCTCCGGGCGGGCGTACATTTATGTATTCTTTTAATGTAACTGGTTAGCATGATACGCTGCGATACTCTGGGATACCGCCAGATAAGACG
>CALEYM010000354.1 GCA_937926185.1 uncultured Bacteroidota bacterium
ATTTCTCGCTGCGCTCGAAATTCCAGCGCGCTCCGGGTTACATTTCGAGCGTAGCGAGAAATCTGGGTGAAAATTTATCACTACGGAACCTGTCATGTCGAGCGCAGCGAGACATCTGACAGGGAATAAAAGAAACGTCCTGTCATGTCGAGCGCAGCGAGACATCTGATAAATAACCACTTCATTTCACAATAATGGTTTTATTCTGTCGCAATAGTTCCAGCATTTCCCGCCGCGCCTTGGCCAGATAATCCTCCAGTTCCTGTTCGGTGGAAATGGTGGTCATCAGGCGGGTGATGTAGTAAGCGGCCGGTTCGCCTACGCGGACCTGGGGCTTGGCGGGATCGGCGGGTTTGGCGGCGGCGTGGCGGATAAGCGCGTCGAGTTGTTCGCTTTTGAAATCGTCGGCCGAGAGCAGTTTGTTTTTGAGCTGAGCGATGGCGTCGAGGCGGCGGATGTCTTGCAGGGTGCGGTCGCGGTCGGCGTACACGTTGGTTTCGGCGATGCCGCGTTTGGTTTTTTCCGCTTCGAGTTCGGCGAATACCTGTTCGTAGCGGGCCAGCACCTGTTCCAGGAGTTGTTTTTTGTAGTCCTGCAGGGCGGTTCTCACTTCCTCGTAGGCTTTCCGGATATGCCGGAAATCGCCGCGGGGGTCTTCGGCTTGCAGGAAGGCGGCTATTTTAGCGGCTTTTTCCTGGGCGTCGATGTCCAGTTCGCGGAAATTTTCGGTGTTTGCCTGGTAGAATTGCCGTACGGCATCGTAGTCTTTCCGGAATTGGGCGGCGAAGTCGCGCAAGCCTTTGGCGGTGTCGAGCAGGGCTTTGGCGTCGTCTTTTTCGGATCGCACCAGGTCGAACAGGGTTTTGGGGTCGCGGGTGCCGGCCCAGCGGTTGAGCAGTTTGGCCGCTTCGTGGAAGCTGGCGCCGAAGGGGTAGGCGCCGTGGTAATCGTCTTCGAGGGGTTGGTATTGGGCCTGCTCTTTTTTGAGTTCGTCGAGCAGCAGTTGATAGAGTTCGTTGCCGTCGGTAGCGGCGGGCAGGTCGCGGTTGAAGATGTCGCGGAAAGCGAAGGCCGTTTCGTCGAGCGTGAGCTGGTCGATTTCCTGTCCGGAGACGATTTCGCACACGTGCCGTTCGGGCGCCGAGACGGCTTTGTTGATAAAGTCCACGATGGGATATCGGGGTTGGTTGCGGTAGCGGAACTCGCGTTTTTTCTTTTTCACGAGGTGCACCAGCACATCCAGTGCGGCTTCGTTGCGCCATCCGAAGGGCGGTTTTTCGAGTTCGCCGAGCAAGTCGTGCACCGTCACCTGGTTGTTGTAGTTGGCAATCATGTTGTTCACGTGCTCTTCGGCGGGGCTCAGGCCGGGCATCAGCAACTGGTTGCTCACGGCCGAAGTCTTGAGGTCTTTTTGGTTCTGGGCATAGCCGGCAGCCAGTTCGTGTTTGTGGTAGATGCCGGACAGGTGTTTGTTCAGGATGTTTTTCGTGCGCTCTTCGGCGTCGGTTCCGTTCACCTGGTCGGGTTCAACGACGCGCTGCTGCGAGATGAAACGGGTTTCGGCGTACAACTGCCTGAAGCGCTGGAGGAGGTTGCGTTCGAGGTCGTTGTTGCGCACGCGGAAATTTTCGATGGTTTTGGCGCGCACACCGGTGGCAGCGTCGCCGTGGTGGCTGAAAAACTTGAGGGTTTGGCAGTACCATTCGAAGTCGCGGCGCAGGGCGGCATCTTTGTTGAACCACTCATGGATGCAGATGCCGAGGTCGGTCTTTTTCAGGTCCAGGGCTTTTTGTTCGGCCGGCGCGCGTTCGGTGAGCAGCACGACCACATCAAAATCGCCCTTGCGGAAAAACTCTTTGCCATCGATTTCATAATGCACGTTGAAGTCGTTTTGCCCGAAGGCGAACTTGTTGCGGATGCGGGTCATATTGCGGAAAAATTCATCGAAACGTTCCAGGCGGTCGTCGAAGCCGATGGTTTGGCTTTTGATGAGGTTTTGCACGTCGATTTCGTCTTCGTTGAAGAAGAAATAACTGCCGTTTTCTTCGCGGATAATGCTTTCCTCGCGCAGTTTTTCCAGCACCTCGCGGATCTGTTTCTGGAGCTGCATCCGGTTTTGATCCAGTTCCCGCATCAGCAGTACGGTCAGGTTGTCAATATTGGAGGGGAAGGTCATGCGCTGGCTTTCCTGCAGGTTCGACACCAGGAACAGGGCCTTCACCACCCGCTGGGCGAAGGGGTCTTTTTTGACGAAATCCAGTTCGAGGCCGTTCTGGATAGCCCGCGCCCCCCGGTGAGTCAGGTTGGACTGGAACATGCCGTTGTAAAAGGCGTCGAAGGGGATAAAGCCGCCCACTTCCTCCTGTGCGTGTTCCTTGATGGTGAAGTGTGTGATCCCCAGCACGGAGCGTTCGTTGTCCTTCACTTCCTTGATGACGTATTGCAACTGCTGGAAGGCCTCGAACACGTGGGCGATGAGTTTGAACTGGTAGGGTACGAAGGGGTATGCCAGGACAAACTCCTCCTCGTTCTGGTAGCCCTTGTACAGGTCGTGAGCGATTTTGAACTGGTTGAGGATATAGTCCTTTTTTTCGCGGTACAGTTTTCCGAGCAGTTCGAGGCCGGCGCTGTTTTTGTCGAGCACGCGTTTTTGGGTGATAAAGGCGGCGTCGTTGCTTTGCAGGGAAATGCGGTTGCCGATGTCGAAACGGCCCAGGATTTTCCCGAATTCATCCTCTATGCGCGTCGAGCCTTCCACGCCGACGGACAACTCCTCCAGGGTTTGCTGGGCGGTGCAGGCGATCCAGACCTGATCATTGCAGTCTTCGCCTACCCGCTCGATGATGTTCTGGAAGTTGAGCAGGATTTCCTTGTTGGCGCCGATGTATTGCGATACCTCGTCCACCAGAAATACCAGGCGGTAGTTGGGGTCTTTACCTACAAGGAATTTTTTTAGTTCGGGGATCAGCGTTCCGTTGATGCTGACTTTGTAGGCATCGGGGTTGGATAATTTGCCGTGCAGCGCGACCGTATCGAGGTCCGGCACCAGATTTTTGGCGATTTCGAGCACATTTTCCAATTCATAAGAGGCGACGTCCGCGGCATCCTGGGCCCAGTCGTAATTCAGTTGATCCTCCACCATTTGTTTGAATTCGCCGAATTTCCCTTTTTCATCCAGGTATTTTTCCAGCAGCAGGGCAAGGGCGATGTCCTTGGAGTTGTAGCCCCGGAATTTGTTGAACATGTTGAGGAAAATGCGGGTGAGGCGTTCGCCGCTGCCGTCGTCGGTTTCATCCTCCACATTGAACATGATGTTGTCCACGCCGGAGCCCTGGATTTTCTTTTTGAGCAGCGCGATATTGCTGGGCGTTATCTCCATCACGGCGTCGGGCTTGCTGGCGTCGTAACGGCCCACGGCGTTCAGGAAAACCTCAAAAGCGGCGTTCTGGGTGGAAGGATTCAGGCAATAGTGCACGTATTTGATGAAGTGCGACTTACCGGAGCCGTAGTAGCCGTTGATCCAAATGCCGGTTTTGCTGCCGCGTTTGTTCATCACGGCGTTCAGTACCTTGTACAGTTTTTCGATGAGTTCATCGGTGAAGACGTACTCCCGGATTTCGGCATCGACGGTTTCCTGCTTTTGGCTGCTCACCACTACGGCGGGATTGATGGCGCGGCCGATGCTCCTACTGAAGATGTTTTCGAGTTTCATACGGATTAATTGATGAGTTTGATGGCGCGGTATAGGTTTTCGTCGTTCAGGACTTTGAACAGGCGGTAGTTTTCTTTCACTTCACCGGGGTAGAAAAGGATGAGTTTGTAGCCACTGATGTGTTTTTCAAAGTTACTCATGAACTTGCTGGCCCGCATGTAAGGAAATACGGCGCCGAAGCCCTTTACAAAGACATAAGCAACCGGGGCATCACCGGCTTTATGAAAATGGTCGCTGATCTTGTGGTGCAACCAGGCATAAAAGCGGTCGTCATTGGCTGTTTGGCGCAGCGATTTTTCCACCTGATCGGGTCGGGTCTCCTCTTGTTTCAGGAAAAATTCAAACTTGGACACTTTGCCGAAGGGTTGCGAGCGAAGAAATTCCAGAAACTCTTCGAAGATGTCCATCACGATCACCTGGAGATAATTGGTGGGCCGGTGCAGGCGCTCCCTGATATGGA
Organism: uncultured Bacteroidota bacterium; assembly: GCA_937926185.1. Lineage (GTDB taxonomy): Bacteria > Bacteroidota > Bacteroidia > Chitinophagales > Saprospiraceae > M3007. The sequence goes on from CALEYM010000354.1 coordinate 4,173, forward strand.
GTATCTCGCGGTCCACCTCGTATTCTTTGGCCGGATCGTACACATACATGTATGCGGGGAAGAACAGGTTGCCGGTGAGGTGGTCCTGAAAGTCTTTGTCGTCGAGTTTATCGTATAGTTCGGTGATGGTCATAGGCGGTTCAGTGTTGGTTAGCAGGTGTAAAACAGGCTTCCAGAAACCAGGATTCGCCGTTTTTGATAAAGAAACTCCAGAAATCCGGGCTGATCCGGACGGGTTTTTGGAGTTTTCCGTTTTTCAGCAAGCCGGCTTCCGTGATCGTCCGGAGGTAAACGGTGATGGTTTTGGTTTTGGTGGATTCGCTCCACGCGTCCACTTCCGGATGCGCGGAGGATATTTCGTCCAGGCGCATTTGCAGGTCGAATCGTTCGATCCGTTCCGAACGGGCCTTCCAGCGTTTCAGGGTTACTTCCAGATGAAAGTCGAGCATCAGGCCGTATGTTCTAAGACACAGAAAAAACAGGGCCAGCTTTTGCTCTTCCTCGCTGCATTCGAAAAAAAATGACCAGAAACCGGCCGGCGCGGCTTCGTAACGTTTGATCATTTCCTGGCTGATGCGTTTCCGGGATGCCTGCGTTTTAATGCCGAGACGCGTGTTTTCCAGCACTTCACATTTCATTTGCCCAACGAAATCTCCGGCCAGAATACTTTCCCTCGCCTTGCTGAACTCGTTGTAAAGCAGGGCGGAAGCGGTGAAGGCGGCGGAGTAGGTTTGTTGTCTGATGAGCATGGATCGGGCGGTTTTGGGCAAATATGCGAAGGTTGGGGGAAATGTGGAATACTCCTTATTATTGGGTTTGAATCAAAATCGCCTTCCACGCCATTTTCCCCTGCTTCTTGTTCCACGAAAGGATACAGTCCCCATGCAGCCGCTGTCCGTTGCGCAGCAGGTTTTTCTGCACCATTTCGGGCTCCACGAACACGTCGTCCACAAAGCCGAAGGGCTGGCCGTTGCGGATGGACAAGACGCCTTCGAAGCTGCGCCGCAAGCCGGAAGTCGTTTCCTTGGGTGCCGGTTGGATGGTAAATATCTGGTACCGGTCGTCGCGGCCTTCGCCGTTGAACCGCACCAGGAACAGATCGCCGATGCGGACGTTGCGCAGGCGTTTGCCGTACTTCAAACTGCCATGTTTTCCGTCTTCGCCGACGAAATTCAGGACGTCTTTGTCGCGGTTTACAAACTCTGCCACGATCAGTTCTTCCGGCGCATCGCCGAAAAGGATTTCTTCGGCCAGGTCCTGAAACTGTTGGTAGAGTGCGCGGTTGTCGGGCAGGGCGGTTGTTTGGCGGTGCCAGTCCTGCTGCATGCGGGCCTGCACTTCTGCGGGCAGGCGCCAGCCTTCGGCCTGGTACACGGCTGCGATGGCTTCCATTTCTGTTTTGGCTTCGGCCGGATGGCTGTTGGCCAGCAGCCATTCCGCCAGTTTAGCCCGCACTTTGCCCAGGAATTGCGGTTCGGCCCGGCACAACAAAGCCCGGCACAAACAGGCCGCGTAGCGGACATCCGTTGTGGGGAAGGTTTCTGCCAGCAGTTCCCACACCCAGAACTCGGTTTGTTTTTTCCGGGCGAACGGCAAAAAGGCGGAGAAAACGTTTTCCTTGTCGCCGTTGGCCAGCAAAAGTTTCCCCTTGTAGTAGGGTGGGTATTGGTATTCCGGATGCTCCTGGATGAGCCGGTCGAGCAGTGGCAGGAAGGCATCGATTCTTTCCCGGTCGGCCGGCGGTTCCGCCAGTTTGCGGGCATAAGCGATGGCTGCCTGTTCGGCCAGGGTCATGCTTTTTTTGCCGTCCGGCAGCAGTTCCGGCACATAATCCTCCGGCCGCAAATGTTCCAGCCCCCACCACTCCACAAAATCGGTGAAGCGCATCCATTCCTTGTTGCTTTTCAGGAAGGCCTTGAGCAGGAAGGAATACGGTTCCGAAGGTCTATGGAAGGGCAGCGGAGCAATTCGCTGGAAAAGGCGGTCCAAACCGGGGAAATTTATGGGATTGTGTTTTTGGAGGGCGAAGGCGATTTTTCCGACCTGCCAGCCGATGCTGTCCCAGAACATGGCTTCTTCTGCGGGCAGACGCAGTTCCGCAATGGCATCCAGGATTTGTTCGCCGCTTTCGAATTGTTCGTTTTGGGCCGCGTTCTTTAGTTGTTCGTACAGTACCCAGCCCATGCTTCTTTTAGCCCAGATGTCTTCCGGGGCGGCGTTCAGGTCGGTTTGCGCCAGGGCGAAGGCTTCTTCGAGTTGGCCGGCTTTGCGGAGATTTTTTACTTCGGCAAAAGACATGATTCAGCGGTTTTTGAGCGTGATAAAAATGGTTTCCAGATCGCGCAGCAGGCGCGGAGCGGGGGTGGGATTAAGCAAAGGCATCACCTGACTGAAGAAGCCCTGGCGGTCGTAGATTGCATCCAGGATTACTTTTTCACCCTGCCGTTCGAAGGTGTAGCGGTCGCGGTAGTCCAGGTGACTGACTTGGCTCACGATGATATGGTGTGCCTCCAGTCCGGACTGCATATCGATATACAATTGTTCCAGAAACGGTTTCTCTTTGACCGAAGACCAATCCGGGGCCGCTTTTGGCAAAGTCCCGTTTTGAGACGGGGGGAATTCCGGCTGAAAACGGGCGTGTTCCTGGCACATTCGATGCACGGTATTGAACAGCTCATCCGAATTGGTGGCGCCGGGATTTTTCTGGTAGGTCGGGCTAAAGGCGCCGCTTCCTTTTATCCAGCCTTTTATGGAAGCCGATTTGTCCTGTTGCCGGAAGGTATAGTTAAATTCGTACCCGTTTTGTTTCCAGCCGCTCAGCTCGATGTTTGCCAGTTGGCACTGGTGCAGGACCGACAGGGCATGTCCCCGGAGGGCTTCCGACTGTCCGGGCACACCGAGACGCTCCAGCGTATCCAACATGGGCGGCGTGACCTCGAAAGTGCATATATTGGGCGTTTCACCTTTCAGGTGTTGCATACCGGGAATGGCGCCCGGGTTAGTGATCGTCATTTGATCATAAGGGGTAAATGCGGGCGGATTGATGCAATACAGGCTTCCGCTGGCACGCGTGATGGCCGTATAAGCCCAGCGAAAAAAATCGGCGTTATCGCGGCCCGTTTTGTCCTGATGGCCCGCCCAGACGTTAAAACTGATCGAACGGGCATAATCCCAAAATACGAAAGCATTGGCCCACTCGCCACCCTGGGCTTTATGGCAGGTGACGGCATAACCGTACTTCAGCCGCAGTGCATTGAAAAAGGGATCCTGCCGGAGGGTTTCTTTGAAGGCCTGTGAACCCGGGGACAGGTTTTTATGCCGGTTTTTGAAATCCACATACAGCGCCTGTTGCTCTTCCGGTCGCAGGGTATTGCCGTTGCCGTATAAAAAATTCTCCAGCATATAGGATTCGCGGGTGGTTTTAAAGCCGTGCTCGTCCTTGTAGGCCAGTTCGATCTTCCGCCATTTGAGCAATACCCGTTCCGTTTTGCCGCCGGCCACCC
>CALEYM010000355.1 GCA_937926185.1 uncultured Bacteroidota bacterium
GTAGTTTTTAAATAGCGGTGCGCATCCGAATCCCTGAAAAAACTGGTTACATTTATAAGCAAATCCTGATAAAGTAAGTCTATTTCAGCGCTTTTTTCGCTCAGCATCGTTGCATACTCCCGGAGCGTTTGTATTTTATACAGCAGCATCCTGCGAATGATACGCCGTTTAACTGTATTCATTTTATACACGCTGAAATCAACCCTTGTAGTTCTGTGTAATAGATTAAGAATGATTTTTAAATCGGGGTCGTTGTTGTCTATTAAATCTTCCTGATTTTTTTTAATACCCTTGTTTTTTACAAAAGGATGTTTACTGAGCCGGGCCAGTTCCAGGGCGATTTCTTTGGGTGATAATATAAAATCAACCACCCCTTCGGCAATAGCCGACTTCGGCATACTGTTGAATTTTGCCGAATCATCCTGCGCAAAAGTTAGCCCGCCTTCATGTTTTATGGCTTTCATGCCCAGGGTGCCATCATGTGCGCTGCCGCTGAGAATAATGCCGATAGCGCCCGCTTTATGATTTTCGGCCAGCGAGCAGAAAAAAGTGTCGATGGGTAAATTGATTGCCCGCTCTTTGCGGCGGGGTGTCAGTTTTATGTGCCCGTCTTCCACGGTCATTGCTTTATCGGGCGGAATGACATACAGGTTATTCGGCTCTATGCGCATCCTGTTTTTTACCTCCTGCACTTTCATCAAAGTGGCCTTTGTTAAAAGCGCGGTAAGAATACTTTTATGGTCAGGGCTAAGGTGCTGTACATAAATAAATCCCATGCCCGTGTCGGCAGGCAGGTTTTGCAAAAGTTGTGTGACCGCTTCCAATCCCCCTGCCGATGCGCCAATGGCAACCACGGGGAAAGTATTTGACGATGTGACAATTTTCCGCCTGGCGGATGAATCAGTATTGCTTTTTTTTCCGGCAGGAGATTTTAATTTAGTGGAGGTAGGTTTCATACCTGATGTTTATAAACCGCCTGTGAGTACAAAATCATCTTTTCCCGGCAGTGAAAAATTTTTCTGCGCGATCAGTGTAAGCGCCTTGAGAATTACTTTTTTGAGTTGCGAAAATTCAGCGGGCTTTCGGATATAATAGTGGGCCGCGTCTTTGTAAACCAGGTTTAAAATGTCCTGGTCAAAAGCGGTGGAAAATATGAAGACCGGCAGATTTTCCAGTCTGCTGTTGAGTTTAATTTCTTTTAAACAGACAAAGCCGTTTTTGCGCGGCATGTTGAGGTCGAGGAAAAGCACATGCGGCAGTTTGTTTTTTTTGGAGGTAAGCAGCTGCATGAGTTGTTCGCCGTTATGCACGGTGGTCAGTTGCACGGAGAGTGGCAATTCATTTAATGCTTCTTCGAAAAAGAGGCAATCGTCTTCGTCGTCATCGGCAAGGAGGATATTTATCACGCGGGAGGGGCGAGGCTGAGATTCGTTTCTCTTTTTCATATTTGAATTTTTTAAAACCAAAGCGTCTTAAAGAAGCGGTTGAAACGCTGTTGAAGGCAGGGCAGGTACTTACTGCTTAAGCATAGCTCAGGTTTAAAGCAACAAAGTAGTATTAAGTTCAAACAGTCCATCACCGAAGTTGTTTTGCCCTGCGGGTTTAGGGCTAAGTTGTTGCTCTCTCTCGTCAACTTTTGTTAAAACTTTAGGTCAGGTGGCGGGAGCATTTTTTTTATCAGCACAATTTGCCCCAAATGATAATGTGCGTGTTCAATAATGCCGTGCAGGTTTCTGTAGTAGTTCCCGTATTTTTTATCCGAAAAGTCTTCCCAAAGTTTGCTTTCCGGCAACTGCTCAATAGCATTGGCGAAGATTTCGGCTTCCGTCCAGCATTTATCCAGTAACTTTTGCCAGTCATCCGCGGATGTAATTGGCGGAAGATCAAAGCTGTATTTATCGTGCGCATCGAGCGGGCCACCCTGCAATACCTTTAATACCGCACTGACATAATAATTGATATGGAATACCAGGGCAGCGATGGTATTGAAGCCGTGAACCTGCGTGGTTGCCTGCTGCCAGGTAACGCCCGCCAGGGCATCTTTCAGATTGACCGACGTCCAGTTGCCGCCGAAATGGACGTCGCGGAAGTGTTTTGCGATGTGGGTGGTTGAGTTCATGGATCAAGAATTGCGTTTTGTTTTTGTCAACAAACCTGCGTTTTGTGCGCCACTATCCAATTCAACACTTTGGATTTTTCCACTCACCCCCTTTTTATCTCCTCCACCACCTTCTCCCAGCCCAGCAATTCCGCGCAGGTGACCAGTGCGCTGAAGGTGACGCCGAGGATGCCGTGCAAATTAAGGTTTTGACCGGTAAAAAACAAGTTGCCGATTTTGGTGCGGGGCGACAGGAACGTCCGCCAGGGCTCGTTAAAGTTTTTGGCTATGCCGTACATGGAACCGTCGTCGGTGCCGATATAGTCGCGGAAGGAAAGTGGGGTGGCGGCGTACCAGGCATGGATGTGCTGGCGGAAACCCGGGAACCTGACTTCCATGAGGTCGAGCAGTTGTTCGGCCTTGCGTTTTTTGAAGGCCCGGTACGATTCGCCCCGGTCGCTTTCCTGCGAGTCGGTGTTGAAGGTGCCGGCCCATTGCGCTACCTCTTCGTATTTCATATAGGCCATCAGGGTGGCGCCTTCGGCAAATTCGTCGGATTTGGAAGACGCCGAGAAAAACAGGGCATAGTTTTTCGGCCAGGATGTATCGTCGTAATTCATGCCGTCCCACACGTCCTTGTTTTTGTACACGTAGTAGTTGCGTTTTTCGTAGGGGTAGCTGTCTTTTTTCAGGACGATGTTCAGGATAAAGACGGAAATAGAGTTTTCGAGTGATTTCAGCCGGTTGCGGTACACGGGCCGGATTAGCGGGGAATCCACCATTTCCAGTGTTTTTACCGGGTGGATGTTGGAAATAAAACGCTCGCCGGTCACCCGTTCGCCGCTTTCCAGTTCCACGTATTGCACCTGATCTTCGGCTTCGCAAATGCGGTTTACTTTGGTGTGCCTGCGGATTTCACCGCCGTGCTGCCGGATCACGCGGGCCAGCGCCCGGGCGATCTGGCTGCCGCCGTCGACGCAGCGCCAGGCGCTTTCGATGTAGCTGTTCAGCACCAGGGCGTGCACGTAGAACGGCGTTTTGTCGGCCACGCCGGCATACAGCAGGTTGTTGCCCGCCAGTACCTGTCGCAGCGTTTCGTTGGTGGTGAGCGAGTCTATAAAGGATTTGGCCCCGGTTTCCACCGTCTCCATTTTTTCAAAATAGGAACCGCTCCGGAGGTTGTACAGCGGAAATTTTTCACACACCCTTTTAATGGCGTCGCAGTACCGGACAATGGCCTCCCGTTCTTCGGGGAACTCCCGGGCCAAATTTTCAATAAAGCGGTCATAACCCTGGGCCATTTTAAATTCCCGCTCGTCGTCGTTGAACATGATCACATCGAAAGCATCCATATCCATACGCTGGAGTTTCAGTTGATCCATGATGCCGAGGTATTTGAAAATCTGGTACAGGTTCTGGCCCTTGTCCAGACCGCCGATATAGTGTACGCCGGAATCGAAAATGACCTTGTCGCGAACGAAAGTTTGCAGATTGCCGCCGATCTGCCGGTTTTTTTCCAGGATACAAACTTTATAGCCCTCTTTGCTCAGGATAGCCCCACAGACCAGTCCGCCCAGCCCGCTGCCCAGTATGACGATGTCGTAACGTTGCATTATTTTCGGATCACAAAGATAACGTTGGAGGTAAACTTAGACGGGTCAATGATTTCACATTGCAGGCCAAACTCTTCGACAACTGCCTGGACGGTAGCCGCCGAAAGGAAAGACAATCCCTTTTCACTCGTTTTATTAAATTTCAACAGCTGCGTGGAGAAAAACTCCGTCCACCAGGTGCCTTTCTGGCGTTCTTTCAGATCTTTATTTCCATCGCGGATGATGATGACGCCGCCGGGATTCAGGTTGGCGAGACACTGGCGCAGCACCTGCGTTTGTTCCTCCGGTTGCAGATAGTGCAGCACATCGGCCAGCACGAAAGCGTCGTGTGTTTCGATGGGGAAGTGCAGTATGTCGCCATGTACGAAACGGATATTTTCAGTTTTAGAATAACAATGGTTAGCCACGGCTATTTTTTCCGGGTCGTAGTCCATGCCGGTGATGTCGCGTTCCGGAGCGCGAAAATGCAGCATATAATCCATAAAACCGTAGCCGCAGCCGATGTCGAGTATTTTTCCGCTTTTGGGCAGCAGGTCGTCGAACAGGGCATAGTTGTTTTCCAGGGCAGTTTTTATCCGCATATACCACTCCAGTACGGGGCCTTTGTACAGGTAGTTGCTGATGAGTTTTTCGCGGAAATAGGCCGGCGTTTCGATTTCCGCCTGCAGGGCCGCGTGTTCCTGCCGGAAATAGCGGCCCACCAGTTTGGCGCGTTCGGTGTAGTTGGCCCCGAAGCGGGTGTCGCCCGGTGTGATGCGGGGCAGGAATTTGAGGGTGATCTGCCCGTCTTTGAGCATAAAGTCGCCTTTGCTCATGGCATAACCTGTGCCGTGGATGACGAGGGGCAGGATGTCGAGGTTGAATTGTTCGGCTAAGTAAAACGCGCCCTTGTGGAACCGTTTGATCGTGCCGTCGGGCGAGCGGGTGCCTTCGGGAAACACGACGATGGAAAAGCCCTCGGCCACGCGCTCGCGCATCCGCTGCACGTTGTCCACCCCTTCGCCCACGGGGTAGTAATCGGCCATACGCACTACCTGGCCGAATACGGGCGATTCCCACACCCATTTATTGGTCAGCAGCAGCAGTTTGGGGTGCAGCATGGTGGTACTCAGGATGTCGAGCACCGACTGGTGGTTGCAGATGATTACGGCGGGTTTGGAAAAATCTTCCCCGGCGGGGTTGATGATCTTTTTTTTAACGTTCGCCATAATGTAAATAAGCGAACCCGTGAACTTGCTCAGCGTCCAGTGGTAGGCGTATTTGACGCGGCGCTTGCCCACGGGCAGCCAGCGCACGAACAGGAAGCCAAGCGCCGTCAGCAGCAGACTGCCGAATATAAAATACCCGAAAGCAAAAGCCGATTTGAAGATTTTAAACAGCGTCCAGGGCGGGCGTTTGTTATCCACCCGGTTTTGGATCAACAGGTTGAACAAAAACGGTTGCAGCGTTTGCGACATCAGCACCACGCAAAAAATGCCTACGATCGACACCAGGGCCAGCGACTGCACGGCCGGGTGTTTGGCGAAGACCAGCACGCCCAGGCCGATGATGGTGGCCGCCGCCGACATCAGGATGGAGGCGCGGATCACAGGCAGCGACTTTTGTCCGGTTTTGTATTTCTGTTGCAGGCCATCCATCACGAAAATGGCGAAATCGTCGCCCAAACCAAAGATCAGCGCCGACAGGATGACGTTCACGATGTTGAACTCCAGCCCCAGCAAGGCCATCAGCCCCAGTATCCATATCCAGCTGAACAACATGGGCAGGAAGGTGATGACGGCCAGTTCGATGCGGCCGTGCGCCATCAGCAGCGCCAGAAACACCAGCAGTGAGGAATACAGGGCGATGTTGTTGAAATCCTCCTGCACCATGCCGACGAATTGCCGGGTGAGATATTGTTTGTCCAAAATGTAGCGTCCGTCAGTCAGACGGTCGTCAGTCAGACGGTCGTACACTTGTTCCCTGTGCTCCGGCCCCGATTTCAGCATGGTTATCACCGACACCTTGCCCGGTTGTTCCGTAATATAATCCGACAGAAATTGCTGCTTGAATCGCTCCACCGCTTCCGCCGTGGTCGGCTCGAATTTTTTGTCCAGCAGGGCCCGGAAATCGTCGAATGCCGAAGCCTTGTATTTCAGCCCCTTTCCTTCCCGCTTCAAGGTTTCCAGCAGTTGTTGTTTTTTCTCCGGCGTCCAGTAGTTTTCCCAGCGGCGGATACGGGCCCGCTGGAGGGAGTCGGACATCAGGAAAGTCGACACGCCGGAATATTTCCGCACCAACCCCTCCCTTTTCAGGCTGTCGAGCGCGGGCGTCAGCCGTTCGTTGGCGCGCAGCGCTTCTTCCAGCGTGGCGCCTTCCGACACCACGTACACCGACTGCAGGGCCATGGCGTTCAGGCGGTTCACCTTGTCCTGCGCAGCCTTGAGTTCCGGGGTCATGTAGTTCAGGCGGTTCATGTCGCCGTCGAAACGCACTTGTTTGGCAAAGTGGAAGAGGACAGGGGTGAGCAGGAGGATGGCGGGGATGGAAAATTTTTGCCAGCGGCGTGAAACCCCACCCCCGACCCCCCGACCTGCGGTACGGGACAGGCCTCCCCTGAAGGGG
>CALEYM010000356.1 GCA_937926185.1 uncultured Bacteroidota bacterium
CAAAGAACTGCTGGTAGAAGGCGTCGAGCCGGAAAAACGCATCGACGTGAGCAAACGCCAGAAACATATCCAGGAAAAACTATACGAAAAAATCTCCTGAAACCGGCATACGAAATAACCGACTATGAGTCTTGTTGTTTTTTCCGTTTTAGCGGCGGCGTCCGTCATTTTTGCGCTGTTGATGGTGTTTACCAAAAACCCCGTGCACAGCGTGATCTACCTCATTCTCACATTTTTTGCCATCGCGGGCCAGTATGTACTGTTGAATGCCCAGTTTCTGGCGGTGGTACACATCATCGTTTATGCCGGCGCCATCATGGTGTTGTTTCTGTTCGTACTCATGCTGCTGAACCTGAACACCGCCGCTGAACCTACGCAGTCCGGACGCTGGAAACTGGGCGCGGCCATTGCCGCGGGCATGCTGCTGGTGACCTTTGTGGGCGTTTTGAAAGGCGGCATTCAACTGCGCGAAACCCTCCACCACGATCCGCAGGTAGGTTTGGTGCAAAACCTGGGCCGCGTGTTGTTTACCGATTTTGTTGTTCCGTTTGAAATTGCAGGCATCCTCTTCCTGGCGACCATGGTGGGCGCAGTGATGGTGGGGAAACGGGATGTTAAGATATAATCATTAAGTCATTGCGTCATTTATATTTGGTTGAACCATGCTGGATGTAGTAAAAACAATACCCATAGACTATTACGTGTACCTCAGCTCGCTGCTGTTTTGCATCGGCGTGTTCGGGGTACTGATCCGCCGGAATGCCATCGTGGTGCTGATGTGCGTGGAGCTGATGCTGAACGCGGTGAACCTGCTGCTGGCGGCATTTTCGACCTATTTATCCGACGCACAGGGCCAGATTATGGTGTTTTTCATCATGGTGGTGGCTGCCGCGGAAGCGGCCGCGGGATTGGGTATTCTGGTTATGATCTTCCGCAACACGAAATCGACGGATATTTATTCACTGGATAATCTCAGGAACTGACCGATACATGCAAGCACTTGTACCACTTATACCGTTTTTGCCTTTTATCGGCTTTGCCGTCAACGGGTTGTTCGGCAGCCGGCTGTCCAAATCAACGGTCGGCCTGATCGGCTCCGGCGCCTTGCTGGTTTCCTTCCTGTTGAGCGTAGCCTGTTTCAACGAAGTGTCGGCTACGGGACCGATCCACAGCGTACTGTACAATTTTATGACGGTCGGCAGTTTCCAGGTCAATTTTTCCTTTCTCGTCGATCAGTTGTCGGTCTGGATGATGCTGGTGGTCACCGGCGTCGGCTTCCTCATTCATGTGTATTCGATCGGCTACATGCACGACGACGAAGGCTTCTGGAAGTTTTTCGCTTATCTGAATCTGTTCATTTTCAGCATGTTGCTGCTGGTGATGGGCGACAACCTGGTGATGTTGTTTTTCGGTTGGGAGGGCGTAGGGCTGTGTTCCTACCTGCTGATCGGTTTTTGGTTTACCAACAAAGAATACAACAAAGCCGCCCGCAAGGCTTTCATTATGAACCGCATCGGCGACCTGGGGCTGCTGCTGGGCATTTTTCTGATTTTCAAAACCTTTGGGTCGGTCGCCTATACCGATATTTTTTCCCGTATTGAAAGCGTAAATCCCGATCCGGCTATCATTACGGCCATTTGTCTGCTGCTTTTTGTCGGCGCTATCGGCAAAAGCGCGCAAATACCGCTGTACACCTGGCTGCCCGACGCCATGGCCGGCCCCACGCCGGTGTCGGCGCTCATCCATGCGGCCACGATGGTGACGGCCGGCATCTACTTAGTGGCGCGCTGCAATCCCCTGTACAACCTTTCCCCGGACGCGCTTACCATCGTGGCGGCCGTTGGTTTGGTCACCTCGATCTGGGCGGCCCTGATCGGCTTGCGGCAGAACGATATCAAAAAAGTGCTCGCCTACTCCACGGTTTCGCAATTGGGCCTGATGTTCGTGGCGCTGGGCATGGGGGCCTACGTGAGCGCGATGTTCCACGTCACCACCCACGCTTTTTTCAAGGCGCTTTTGTTTCTTGGCGCCGGCTCGGTGATCCACGCCATGGGCGGCGAGCAGGACATCCGTAACATGGGCGGCCTGCGCAAGGCACTGCCCATCACTTTCTGGGTGTTCCTCATCGGCACTTTTGCCATCAGCGGCTTCCCACTGCTGGCGGGTTTTTTTTCCAAGGATGAAATATTCGCCAATACTTATGCTGCCGGCGGACGCCTGTGGTGGGGTTTGGCAGGGCTCGGCGGCATGATCACGGCAATCTACATGTGTCGCCTGTTGTTTGTGACCTTTTTTGGCAATTTTCGGGGCACGGAGGAGCAAAAACGCCATTTGCATGAAAGCCCCGGGGTGATGACCATTCCCCTGATCGTGCTGGCGGCGCTATCCGTACTGGGTGGTTTTCTGAACACGCCGCATTTCCTGCACCTGGGTACGCCGCAGTGGCTGGGGCATTTCCTGGAACCCGTTGTGCAGAACGCCGATCCGGCGCACGGCGGCGAACCGCACCACCTGCCGGAAAGCACCGAGTGGTCGCTGATGCTTTTCACCACTTCGCTGGCGCTGATCGTCATTGTCGTGTCGTATTTCGTGTATGCCGTGCGCCGCGGCCTGCCGGTGGCCGATGCCGATCAGACCGGTTTGACCCGCGTGCTGGCCCGCAAATTTTATGTGGATGAAATTTACGATTTCCTGTTTGTGAAACCCACTGAAAAAATGTCTCAGTTGCTGCATTATTATGCCGATATCTGGGCCATCGACGGTATCGTAAACGGCATTGGCAGCGGAGTGCGGGCTGTTGGCGCCCAATTCCGGAAATTGCAAAATGGTAATATGGAGTATTACCTGATCGGTATGGTGGTGGGAGCGGTGCTGCTGTTTTTGACGTTGTTTGTATAAAAACTTGATAATTAATGTCTCTACTTCTCCTCCTCATACCCTTCCTCGCCTCGCTGGCCCTGCTCGGCAGCCGGCATTTGCCGGCGCGGCAAATCGCCCTGGCGGCTACGCTGGCCAACCTGACCGTCACGGCTATCGCGTTGGCAGGATTTAACGGCGACGGTTCTTTTAATTACGAACTGAACCAGCCCTGGCTCCCGGAGGCCGGCATTTCGTTCCGCCTGGGGCTCGACGGGATCAGCATGCTGCTGGTGCTGCTCACCAACCTGCTGGCGCCCATCATCGTGTACACCAGTTTCAACCGGAGTTTCGAACTGGAAAACCGCTACTATGGCCTGGTATTGCTGATGACCGGCGCGCTGAATGGCGTATTTATGGCGCTCGACGGACTGTTGTTCTACGTCTTTTACGAACTGGCCCTGATCCCGATCTATTTTATCTGCGCGATATGGGGCGGCGAAAACCGTATCCGGGTGACGCTGAAGTTTTTTATCTACACCTTCGTCGGTTCGCTGTTTATGCTGGTGGCGCTGCTGGCGGTGTACCTGAAAACGCCCGGTTTTATTCAGGAAGGGCTGCCGGCGGCGGCACATTCCTTCAATTGGGAAAACCTGGTAGCCGTTCAACTCGACTCCGCCACGGCCTGGTGGGTCATGCTGGGCTTTTTCCTGGCTTTTGCCGTGAAAATGCCCATATTCCCCTTCCACACCTGGCAGCCCGACACGTACGTGACCGCCCCCACCGGCGGAACGATGCTGCTTTCGGGCATCATGCTGAAAATGGGCATTTACGGCGTCATTCGCTGGATGGTACCCCTGGCGCCGGAAGCCCTGCACACCTGGGCGCCCATATTCCTGGGCCTGGCCGTCGTCGGGATCGTTTATGCAAGCCTGATCGCCGTGAAACAAAGCGATTTGAAACGCCTGATCGCCTACTCGTCTATCGCGCACGTCGGTCTGATCGCCGCCGGGGTGATGGCCTGGAACAAAACCGGCGTTCAGGGCGGCATGATCCAGATGCTCAACCACGGCATCAACGTCGTGGGCCTGTTCTTTATCGTCGATCTGCTGGAGCGCCGGCTGGGTTCCCGCTCGTTGATCGACATGGGCGGCATTGCCCGGTCGGCGCCAAAATTCGCCGCGCTGTTTATGATCGTCATGCTCGGTTCCGTAGCCGTACCCCTGACCAACGGTTTCGTGGGCGAGTTCCTGCTCCTGAACGGCGTGTGGAACTACAATGCCTGGCTGGGCGCCGCGGCAGGTCTGACCATTATTTTCGGCGCGGTGTACATGCTGCGAGCCTATGGCCTGGCCATGTTCGGCGAAGCCAACCGGCAAACCGAAAACTTCGCGGATGTGGACCGGCGGGAGTGGATCGTGTTGGGGGCCGTGGCGGGCATGGTGCTGTTGCTGGGCTTTTTTCCGCAGGTAATCCTAAACCTTACAGATGGTAGTGTGAATAGAATTTTGGGAGCTGTGCAGTTTTGACTTAATTTTGTAAAAAATCATACTATGAGCACTCTTGAATTAAAAGGTGGAATTTTAGAAATGATTAATAAGGTTCAGGATAAATCTGCCCTGGAACGTCTTTACCGGATTATTTCAGAATTTGTTTTTCAAAATCTGGACGATACAGATATCTGGGATTTGCTTTCACCGCAACAACGTGCCGAAATTGAGCAAGCCTTCGCTGAAAGTCTGGATCCAAACAATCTGGTTTCCCACGAGGAAATGATGAAAAAGTATGAGAAATGGTTAGTCAAATAGAATGGACCAAAAGAGCTTCCAAAAAGTTGGATGAGATGATCGCTTATCTCGAAAATGAAGGCGCTCCAACTGCTGCTGCTAATCTTGTTACTAAATTATTTGAGCGAATTGAATTGCTTCAGCATTATCCTGACATTGGCCGTACTGCGAAAAAAGCAAAAACTATTCGTTTTATCAGATTAGATAAATATCGAATTATTTATTATCGATTTTCCGGGAAAAAATTGACCATCGTAACCTTTTTCGACGAACGGCAAGACCCTGAGAAACGTCCCTTTTGATTTGCTAACCATGAAGGCACTTTTAATACTTTTTCTCACTGCAATCGTCGTCCTCTTCGCCGGCTTGCTGAAAAAACGCGACCTGATCCAGTCTCTGCGCATCGGCGGCACACTGGCGGCGCTGGTCGTCACGGTCATGGACCTGTACCAGGGCAGCCGCTGGTTCAACGAGTTGTACGCACCCATGTTCCGGTTCGACGATTACGCCCTGTCCTTTACGGTGGTCGCGCTGCTGGCCACGCTGCTGTTGTTCGGCCTCACCCGCTGGGGTTTCCGCGAACTGCACGATACCTTGGGCGACCATTATGCCCTGATCCTGTTCAGTCTGTGCGGCGCCCTGTGCATGTTTTCTTTCACCAACATGGTGATGTTGTTCCTCGGCATCGAGATACTGAGCATACCCTTGTACGTGTTGGCGGGCAGCCGCCGCGACGATCTGCGCTCGAATGAAGCCGCCATGAAATATTTCCTGATGGGGGCGTTCGCCACGGGCATACTGTTGTTCGGCATCGCACTGGTATACGGGGCCACGGCCAGTTTCGACCTGGCGCAGATTCACTCGGTGATCGTGGCAGAAGGACATTCGCCTCAAATGCTCAGTGTAGGCATATTGCTGATCGTCATCGGTTTAAGTTTCAAAGTATCCGCCGCGCCTTTCCATTTCTGGGCGCCGGACGTGTACACCGGCAGCCCCACCATTATCACGGCATTCATGGCCACGGTGGTGAAAACGGCAGGGTTCGCGGCGTTTTACCGGCTGTTCAGCACCGCTTTTGCCGGCGCCGGCGAATTCTGGATGGCTGCCCTGGCCATGATCGCCGGCCTGACCATGACACTGGCCAACACGACCGCCATTTTCCAGACGAATTTTAAACGGATGATGGCCTACTCGTCGATCTCCCACGCGGGCTACCTGCTGCTGGCCGTACTGGTGGCCGGACAACCTGGATCGGCAGGCGCCATTCTGTATTATACCCTGGTTTATTCCTTATCTACTATCTGCGCCTTCGGCTGTTTCCTGCTGGTGGCCGAACAGAACCAGGACGAAACCTTCGCCGCATTCAACGGACTGAGTAAAAAACAACCCTTCCTCGCCGGGGCAATGGCCCTGTCGATGCTTTCGCTGGCCGGCATACCGCCCACGGCAGGTTTTTTCGGCAAATACTTTCTGTTCACCGTCGCCTTCGACGCATACCCCTGGCTGGTCGTGCTCGCGGTGATCAATTCGGCCGTGTCCATTTATTTCTATTTTAAGGTAATTATTGCGATGTATTTCACCGCCGAGGCTAATGCTTACGAAGTGATGATCCCCCGCGGATTCCGCTGGGCTATTGCAGCGGGACTGGCGCTGATAGCATTGCTGACGGTAC
>CALEYM010000357.1 GCA_937926185.1 uncultured Bacteroidota bacterium
TTTATGAATAGTTCTACCGTACTATCATTCACAAATTTTTCAGCCCACGACACGGCTTGATTCAAGCGTCGGGTTTTACCAAAAACGGATATCATAAAGTTCATTGCCCAATTGCCGTTCGGGTTGCTATCCAGTTCGATGGCTTTCACTAAAAATTTTTCTGCTTTGAAAAATTCTTTTCGCATCAGACAGGTAACGCCTGCCGTAGCGTAAGCATTAAACAAATCCGGTTTTTCGGCCATCATTTTTTGGGAAATTTCGAGCGATTCGTCCGTCCGGTTTTGCCACTGCCGCAGCCACGAAAGCCTCTCCTGCAGGAGATAGGAACTGGGATTTATTTTCAGGGCTGCCATCAGCCAGCGGGCGGATTCGTCCTGATTGTTCTGCGACATCGACCACTCCGTGGCGATGTCTACGTAGGGCAAAATCCAGGAAGGCGACAGCTCAATGGCCTGCGACATGTATTTGACCAGGGAATCAGTCTGCGCCGGACTGGCCCAGGCGTGCAGGCTACCAATGGTGTGGGGAATATACGCAGCGGCGGGTTCCAGTTCGGCGGCTTCGAGCAACAGGACTTTGGCTACGGTGCGAATACTGTCGCGTGTAGTTGCCGGTATCGCCTCGTTGGTCAGGGAGCGGGCAAGGCGGTAACCTTCGAAATAGCGTTTTTTCGACAACAGGGCCCGTTGCAGGTGGTGCCGTTCGCCCAGCAAGTCCATTGCCCGCTGAAGGTACTCCGGGTACCGGTCGTACTTGTCCGGGTTGTAACGCCAGTTGTTGGCTTCGTAAGGGTCGTCGTCGAGCAGGGCATTGAGCGCCTGCTGCACTTCATCCAGCAGCGCCACGGCGTAGTTGCGCCGCATCAGCCCGTGCAGCGGAGCCAACGCTTCCTGCCCGATGAGGTAGCGGAAATGCGCGTCGGCGCAGGAGTCGTTGTTTTCCAGGAGGTTGTCGCCGGCAAGGGCTTCTTTGAACGCCCTGTAACGGGCGCGGGTCAGCGAATCGGCGCGGGCCAGCACCTCATCTTCCAGACCTTTGCTGCCTGAACTGGAAAGCCATGTCGCAGAGCCGGTTTTGGATTGTTTCAAGGCGGCGAGGCCGGCGGCATCCACCCGGGCCAGGGTTGCCATGCGGTCGCCCGAGGTCACCGGCATTTGCGGGTGCGGGGCGGTGGCGGCGGGCACGGTTTCTTCGAGGTAACGGCCCGCTTCGAGCAGGTTCACGATGCCGTCGCCGTTTTTATCGGCCAGGCCGGTGAGCGCGTCTATGAGGTGGTAACTGAACACCCCCCGGCCGCCGCCCCATTCCTCGCCTTCGAGGGAGAACTCGTTGGGCTGGCAGGACATGATCTTCACCTCGTTGGCAAATTGTTGCTGCAGCGAATAGGCCGTGGCCTGTGTGCCGCCGACATTACTTCCGGCGAGTTTGCCGGCATGGCAGGCGTCGGTGATCAGCATCATTTTCACCTGCTTTTCGGAAAGGGTGCCTACGATGTCCTGCAGGTCGCGCAGGTTGATCGCGCCGGCCATATACACATTGGGCGGGGTGTCGTGGGTGAGCAAGAAGCCTGGCTGGTTGCGGGTCTTTGTCTCCACGTCGCCGTGACCGGAAAAATAAAAGACGACCTGGTCGCCCGGTTGGCAAACGTCGAGCAGGGCGTACAGCGCCGTGATGACGGCGGCGCTGGAGGCACGTTCGTTGGTGAACACCTGCACGTTATCCGCCGGTATCCTGCCCCCTGCGGGTGATTGCAGCCATTCGGCGAACACCTCCGCGTCGCGGTGGGCGAAACGCAGGTCGGGAATTTGGGGCGACTGGTAGTCGGAAATGCCGACGACGACGGCGCGGGTGGAGTGATGAGCGATGAGCGATGAGTGATGAGTGGCGAGGGGCGCGGCGCCTTTTTCCGATGGCGGTCCCTGGGCCGGGAGGGCGGCGGAGAGCAGGAAAAACAGGGAGAAAATCATTTGTCTCATAGGCTGGATTGGTTTCTGCCATTTGGCTGTTCAAAACGGGTTTCTGTACCTGTACCCCCACCGGTCACTTTTTTAACACGAGCAAGCGATTATATTGCAATCATTCATACAGTTTCCCACCTCGCTCCATAGGGGAAGGGCAAAACCTCCCGGCATATTTATACCGGAAATGCTCGTTTCGTTATCAATTAAAGATGTGGATTATGGTTTTCGATAATCGGGTTCGGCGCCTGAATGAGCGTGCCCCATGAAAGGGAGTAAAAGGCGGGACCGTATTTGCCCGGGAGTGTCGTGTTTGCTGAACAAACTTACGGAATAATTCCGGTTGCGTAATAAAAAGTTGGCGGGAAAGTGGTGCGGTTGTAACCATACTTCCGGATATTTTTCCTGATCCGGATGCTACTTTGTCAAATTATAAAAAACAGAAATTCAAATCGGACAAAGTAGAACCAAATACGTTTTGGCTGGAAATAAGTTTTTATTTCCAGCCAAAACGTATTTTTTTTCCTACTTTTGGCTGAAAATAAAATCGCATGGAAAATCTGGTTGGTCGTCAGGCGGAGATCGGGGTATTACAGGAGGCGCTGAAAACCCCGGAAGCGGATAGAAAAAACCGGCGCCAAAAAGACCGTTTTTATTACCCTGCTGACCTCCTTTGGCGCAAAAACTAATGCCTATTTCCTGCAAACCGTCCAAAATCAACTAACGATGGAGGCACTTTTCGAGCCGCTTTAGAACAGCGAACAGCCAAATTATTCCTCGGTGCTTAAAGATTCCAGCAAACCCAGAAACTCATCTTTGCGCAGCAAATGGATCTTCGGGAAAGGAACTTGTTCGAGTCGGCGGAAGTCCCGGTCTTCCGATACCAAATAATCAGCTCCAACGGCTACAGCGCAATCAGCAAACTTATTATCGTCGGCATCTCCAAGCAAATGCCACTCGAAATAACGTTCAACACGGCGGGTGTTGGGGAGCTCCAGCAATAAATCAATAACTTCTGCGGCAAAGGCTGCACCCATTTCACGACCAATGATTTCTTCATATTCGAGTAAGATTTCGGTACTCACACACAGATCGTAGGTACCGTCAAGTAAAGCCTCGAAAATTCGGTGCGTTTCAGAGCGCCGTGATATGGACACCAGCAGCAGATTGGTATCGAGTACAATTTTCATTTCCCGGTGACGCGGCGGTAAGGAGTGCGCATTTTGGTTTGCAGCATCTGGCGGATATCCTTGTCGGTCCAGCCTTTTTCATCCCAAATGCGGTCGGCTTTGTCCATAAGTACTTCGGCCTTGAAGCGGATCAAGATTTTTTTCAGCACATCGTATTGCTCTTCCGGGATGTCATAAGAAAAGAGTTGAAGCAATTCCAATTGTGCTTTACTGAAAGGTTGCGGAATTGATTTAGAATCATTCATCGGTATAAAACGGCAGTGATAAACTTTCGGCAAAGATACGCTGATTTTGCCTGCATGTTGTCAAAATCAGAGCCCCCAGCCAGCCGGCAACATGAACACAAAAAAAATCCCGCCTCCCGAAATATCGGGAAGCGGGATTCATATATCCCGGGCTGCAACCGCAACCCTCTAACCTTCTAACCAGTAACCTTCTAACCCGACAGATCAGGCTTTCACCGTTCCCCTTGCCTTTTCAATGATCCCTTTCGCCACGTTTTCGGGCGCGGGCGCATAGTGACTGAACTCCATCGTGGAGGAAGCGCGGCCGGAGGTGAGGGTACGGAGTTGGGTCACGTAGCCGAACATTTCGGACAGCGGCACTTCGGCCTGGATAGCGACGGCGCCACCGGCGCGGCCTTCCTGGCCTTTCGGCATGCCGCGGCGGCGGTTGAGGTCGCCGATCACCGGGCCGACGTATTCTTCCGGCGTGATGACTTCGAGTTTCATGATCGGCTCCATGAGTTGCGGTTTCGTCTGCGGGGCGGCGGCGCGGAAGCCGTCTTTGGCGCAGAGTTCGAACGCGATGGGTTTGGAGTCCACCGCGTGCATCGAGCCGTCGAACACGCGAACTTTCATCGAGTCGATATTGTAACCGGCCAGAATACCGCTGCTCATCATCTGGGTGAAACCGTCGGAGATGGGTTTGGCGTAGTTCTTATCGATGGCGCCGCCCACGATACCCCATTCAAATTGCAGTTTTTTCTTGCCGCTCTTGAAGTCGTCGCTTTCGAGGAAGGCTTCGTCGGCGGGGCCGAGCGTGAATTCCATATCGGCGAACAAACCGGAGCCGCCCGTTTGTTTTTTCAGGCGTTCGCGGTGCGTCACCGTTTTGGTCAGCGCCTCTTTGTAGTTTACCTGCGGTGCGCCCTGGTTACATTCCACCTTGAACTCGCGGCGCAGGCGGTCGACGATGATTTCCAGGTGCAGCTCGCCCATGCCGGAGATAACCGTCTGGTTGGTCTCGTCGTCGTAGCGGACGCGGAAAGTGGGATCTTCTTCGGCGAGTTTGTTGAGGGCCATGCCGAGTTTGTCCAGGTCTTTCTGCGTTTTCGGCTCTATGGCCAGACCGATTACCGGCTCGGGGAACACCATGCTTTCCAGCACGATCGGCTTGTCCAGGTCGCTGAGCGTGTCGCCGGTGCGGATGTCTTTGAAACCCACGGCCGCGGCGATATCGCCGGCTTCGACTGCTTCGATGGGGTTTTGCTTGTTGGCGTGCATCTGGTAGAGGCGGCTGATACGCTCTTTTTCACCGCTGCGGGTGTTGAGCACGTAGGAGCCGGCATCGAGTTTGCCGGAATACACGCGGATAAAGCACAAACGGCCCACGAAGGGATCGGTGGCGATTTTGAATGCCAGGGCGCAGAACGGATCGCTTACCGTCGGTTTGCGGGTGATCTCTTCTTCCGTTTTCGGGTTGGTGCCTTTTACGGCTTCGATGTCGACCGGCGAAGGCAGGTAGTAGCACACGGCATCCAGGCAAGCCTGCACGCCTTTGTTTTTATAAGCCGAACCGCACATCACCGGCGTCATTTTCATGTCGCAAACGGCGGCGCGTACGGCAGTGCGCATTTCGTCGACAGTGATGGAATCCGGGTCGTCGAAGAATTTTTCCATCAGGCTGTCGTCGTAGGTGGCTACCTCTTCGATCAGTTTCTGGCGGTATTCATGTACCGACTCTTTTAAATCCTCCGGGATGGGAATTTCTTTGAAGGTCATGCCCTGGTCATGTTCATTCCAGATAATGGCCTGGTTGGTCACGAGATCGACGACGCCCTGGAATTTTTCTTCGGAGCCGATAGGTACCTGAAGCGGCACTGCATTAGCGCCGAGTTTGGTGAACATATCTTTGACACACATGAAAAAATCGGCGCCGGTGCGGTCCATCTTGTTGACGAACGCGATACGCGGCACTTTATAGTTGTCGGCCAGGCGCCAGTTGGTTTCGGACTGCGGTTCCACGCCGTCGACGGCGGAGAACAGAAACACCAGGCCGTCGAGTACGCGCAGCGAACGGTTTACCTCCACGGTGAAGTCTACGTGACCCGGCGTGTCGATAATATTGAAATCGTATTTTTGACCTGCTACCGTCCAAATAGCTTTGGTGGCGGCGGAGGTGATGGTAATACCGCGTTCCTGTTCCTGCTCCATCCAGTCCATGGTAGCAGCGCCTTCGTGTACTTCACCGATTTTGTGCGTTACGCCGGTATAGTATAAAATACGCTCGGTGGTCGTTGTTTTGCCGGCGTCGATGTGGGCGGCAATACCAATGTTACGGGTGAACCGGAGGTCCTTTGCCATTGCAGTGAGTGATTGAGTGATTGAGTGATTGAGTGATTGAAAATGGGTTTATGGGGGTTTATAGGGTTTATGAGGGTTTATAGGGTTTATGAGGGTTTATGAGGGTTTATAGGGTTTATAGGGTTTAGATAGTTTAGAAGGGTTAGA
>CALEYM010000358.1 GCA_937926185.1 uncultured Bacteroidota bacterium
CATGTAAACAACGAAGCTTACCATGCCTTAGGTCGGGCAACACACCCATGGAATTTACCCTTCGACCTGAGGCGGGAAACAGTGGATGCCTGCCTTGGCCACCTGGGGCATACACGGGCAGAATTGCTGGAAAGCCTGTTTACCGGATCGGCGGAAAGCCGCTGGAATGATCCGGTCATTGCGCTGGAATACCTGGGCATTTCCCCGACCGAAGCCGGACTTATTTACGGAACCGCCCCCGGTACGGTATGGCAGCGCTGGGGCTTTTCGTCGGAGCGCCTTTCCAAAGACAACCGGATTCCGGACCCACTGTCTCCTGAAGCCTGGATACGGGAAGGAGATTGGATATCTGTCCTGACGGGCCGCGTAGATATTATGCTCCAGCAGTCGGGGCTCGGTTTTGATCAATTGCAAAATGCACTCCAGTGCTACTATATCAATCCCGGCAGGTCCTGGCAAATACAGGCAAGGGCCGATTATGCCGTGGACACCTGCAAACCAGCCGAAATGGAAATCCCCGGCATGGACGCCGCCGGATTGGATCGCATGGCCAGGTTTGCGCGGCTGTGGCGCCGCCTGGGTTGGACTATGCCTGAATTAGACAAAGCCCTGCTGGCTTTTAATACCGCCGAGTTGAACGAGGCACTGCTGGTATGGCTGTCGCAAGTGCAACGCCTGCATCGGCATACGGGACTTCCGGTTGAAGAATTGCTGGCCTGGTGGGGTGAAGAAATGGACACCCAAGCCTACACCCATTACGAAGGTGCGGGCCAAGCGGAAATACCCGGCCTTTATGCGCGCGTATTCCGCAATCCGGCGGTTTTCCACCCTCCGTATCCGGAGTTTACCGAAAACCCGCAGGATCTTTCGGGGTATATCGGCAACCATCTTACCGCTGTTGCCGCTACTTTGGGCGTAAAAGAACCGGACCTGAGCGCCATTGAGGCCGGCGGGCGGCTGACCCTTTCGAATTTGAGTGAACTTTTCCGGAAGGCGAGCCTGTCCCACGCCATGAGGACTGGTCTCGAGGAGGCCCATACCTGGTGTCGTATCAGCCCGGCCAATCCGTTTGACACTCCCGCAAAGGCGCTCGAATTTTTGGATTTAAGGCAACAGCTTATTGCTGCAGGACTGGATACGGCTGACCTGAAATGGTTGTTGGGTTTGGTGTCAGATTCGCAGGAAATACAAAAACAAGTAAAAGATAAACTGGCAACGCTGGAGCAAGTACTAAAAGCCTTGCCGGATGAACCCCAAACCGAAACCTTGCCGGGCGAGCTTCAACCCCAAAAGAATAAACCGCAGGTTACTGAATCTCGCAAGGCGGCCATCCGGCAATTCGTGGCGGATAATTTCGATATAAGCGCAGGAGCGGTCCGAAAGCTATTGGGCGAACGTCTGGTAACGGGAATCAACGGGAGTGCCGAGGAATTTTTGTGTCATTATTTCTTTCCTGAACCCGATTCAGAAGGTACACCGGTGGAACAGCCGGATACCCTGTCTGCCGAAGCCATTTTCTTTCATTTCAACCGCATCGGTTGGGGCGTGCAACGCTTCCGCCTGACAGCTGGTGAAACGGATTACTGCATTGAAAGTATTCCGGATTTTGTGGCCCTTTTCCGGCCCCAAATTGCCGCGAACGATATACGGCGTCAAGTGGAGCGATGGAAACCCATGCTTCAATTTCTGCAACTGCGCCGGACAGTGCCCAATTGGGTGGCCATTCGGGAAGCCATTAGTACAACTACATATCAGGATGTTTTGGAAACGCGCCTTAACTGGAACCCGGCAGACACGGAGGCCCTTGCTACTCATTTCAATTTTAACTGGGAAACGGTTGAGGACTGGACTCGTGGATTGCGGGGCATGTCCCTGCTGCGCCGCCTTCAGATCAGCTTGCAGGAAGCCAAAAAACTGGCGGCAGTGGATCCGGACGACAATACTGCACAGGTTGCCTGGGCGATGCTCAAATCGCGGTACGACGAGGGAAAATGGTTAACTGTAGCCCGCAGCATCAATGACCCGCTGCGCGAACGCCGCCGCAATGCTTTAGTGCAGTACCTGTTGGCTACTAAAGGCGTTGAGAAAAACTGGCGGGATGCGAATGATATCTACATGCACCTGCTCATTGACGTAGAAATGAGCGCATGCCAGATGACCTCGCGGCTGAAGCAGGCGATCAGTTCGGTGCAGCTCTTCGTGCAGCGCTGCCTGTTTGGTCTGGAACCGCCCATCCTAAACTTGCCGGATCAGCCCGAGTGGAAGCAGTGGAAATGGATGAAAAACTACCGCGTATGGGAAGCCAACCGCAAGGTGTTCCTGTATCCGGAAAACTGGATCGAGCCGGAACTGCGCGATGACAAGTCGCCCTTCTTCCGGGAACTGGAAAACGACCTGCTGCAGAACGAGATCACCGATGAGCACGCCGAAAACGTCTTCCGCCGCTATCTGGAAAAACTGGATGCCGTGGCGCGGCTGGAAATCGTAGCCGTTTATCTGCAGGAAAAGGACAATAACGACAAGCCGGTAAACATCCTGCATGTGTTTGGCCGCACCCGCGGTATTCCGCACCAGTACTACTACCGCCGCCAGATAGACGGCGACTATTGGACGCCCTGGGAATCTGTCAACGCAGACATCGAAGGCAATCACCTCATCCCCGCTTTTTGGAATGGGCGACTCTACCTGTTCTGGCCGGTATTTATGCCCCGGCAGGAGGAAAAAGAAGTCGTGATGCCCGGCTCCGGCCAAACCCTTGATAAAGGGAAAACCTTTCACGAGGTGATGCTGGCCTGGAGCGAGTATCGCGATGGGCAGTGGGCGGCGAAGCGGATGTCGGAAGTGAAGAAGACAGCGGAAAAATATTCAAAAAAAGTAGACAATACTAGGGTAGACCTAATCGAATTTTTCAACCTGGATCAACCGCTAAACCAACTGACTTTCCAGGCTGGGGAAGATGGTTTTGGCAACTTGCGCATAACATTGCTTAAGCCAAACGCTTTACAAGAATGCTCAAAAAATACAGGGATACAATATGCTATGCAAAGAGCAGAGAACGGTATTCCCCAAAACCCATACGTTGATACTGGTGTGCGCGTATATCCGGGTACTGTTGCCAACCCAGAAGATATTTGCAAATCGAATCAACAGGATACCATTTCCATATACTCTTTTTCTTTTTCCTTAGATATGTGCAGTGGATTGGTCAACATATATGATGTCAGTGCCGTGCCCATGAACTTACAACGGTTGCCTGGTGCCATGCCACGCCATCAGCTTACCTCTCAATGGAATGGACTTCAAATGATGTATCCTGTTCTTGATAGACAAGTAGAGGTTCTTCGGACTCAGCGTAGTTTTTCCGTGGCTTTCTCACATCAAAGAGGCCGTTTCACAGAGGAAATTCCCTTCTTTTATCAGGATGATCAGCGCAGTTTTTTAGTTAAAACCAACAGACCGATTCAGGTGCTGAGTTCGGAAGAAAACCAGGTTGAACCCGGCGGGATGACGCATATTGTACAACAGTATTTCCCCGCTCAGGAACAAATTCTCAGAAGTAATACCGGCCCTTCACAAGCGCCGCGTATTATCGAAGCGTCTGTTTTCCGATTCACGCCTCATTACCATGCCTACACTTGCGCATTTATGAAAAAACTGGCGCAAAACGGCCTGGAGGGCTTATTGTCAAAGGAAACGCAGGGCCTCCAGGCAGCCAATGTATTCGACACGTATACACCCAATGAAAGAGTGGTCGTTAAACCATACCCCGTAGAAGAAGTAGAACAGCATTTTTCGGGCGCCTACTCCCTGTACAACTGGGAGTTGTTCTTCCACGCGCCCATCCTGATTGCCGACCGGCTCAGCAAAAACCAGCGTTTTGAAGAAGCGCTGCGCTGGTTTCATTTTGTATTTAATCCGTTGAATACGGAGCCGGGCGATGCAAGCGATACGTCCCGTTACTGGCAGTTCCGCCGTTTTTCCGAGTTGACTAAGCAGGACGTGCCGGAGGTGGAGGTGATGCTGCGAAGGTTGGCGGAAAATCAAAACGATCAGCAGGTTGCGGAATTCCGCAAGAGCATCAAAGCCTGGCGCAATAATCCTTTCAAGCCTCATTTGGTGGCCCGCTGGCGCAATGACGCTTACATGCGTTTTGTGGTGATGCGGTATATTGACAACCTCATCGACTGGGGCGATCATCTATTCCAGCGCGACACCCTGGAATCCATCAACGAAGCCACCCAATTGTACGTACTGGCGGCCGAAATACTGGGGCCGCGTCCGCGCCTGATTGCGCCGAGGGTGAAGCCGGCGGCAAAAACCTATGAGGACCTGAAGGGGCAATTGGATGAATTCTCCAACGCCCTTTCCGAAATAGAAACGCGGCTGCCGGCCGAGGAAGATGTGCTGCCTTTGAACGACGAAGAGACTCCCTTGCCCACGCTGTATTTTTCCATCCCTTCCAACGACAAATTGCTGGGTTATTGGGATACGGTGGCCGACCGGCTGTTTAAAATCCGGGCCTGCCGCAATCTGTCTGGCCAGGTGCGCCAATTACCCTTGTTTGAACCGCCGATCGACCCGGCGTTACTCACGCGTGCTGCTGCTGCCGATTTAGACATAGCAACAGAGTTACAGAGTGAGTATGAGGGTCGGCCTATCCACCGTTTCGCCGTACTCGGCGCCAAAGCAAATGAACTGATTGGCGAAGTACGCGCCCTGGGCAATGCACTGCTCTCCGCCTTCGAAAAACGGGATGCCGAGGAAATGGCGCTGCTGCGCTCCAGACATGAACGGTCTTTGTTGCGGGCTATGCGGGAGATTCGGGTAAGACAGGTGGAGGAGACTATAGAAAGAATAGGTGAATTAAAGAAATCCAAAGAGGCCATTGATATTAACCTTTCTTACCTCGACACCCTTAAATATCCTAACACTTGGGAAGGATTAAGCTTGTCAACTGGCAAAGGGATTCAAGCACTATATACAGCTATTAGTGTAATTGAAGGTATTGCCAAAGTTGGTAAAACTGTTGGGGATATTAAATTGGGTTCACCCACTACCGCGGGGATTACATTATCGCCAGGCGATGCTGCTTCTAAATCTAGCAATATAATAGCAGCTACCGTTAGAGGCTTGGAAGTTTTTTCCAATTTTAGTGCTTTTATGGGAGACCTTGAAAGAAGGAAAGAGGAAAAAGACTATAAGATTAGTTCAGCTGAAAAAGAACTCGAACAGCTCGACCACCAAATCCTCGCCGCGCAGATACGCCTGGCCATAGCCGAACACGAGCTGCGCAACCACGATTTGCAGATCGAACAGGCGGAGGAACAGAACGAGTTCATGCAAACCAAGTTCAGCAACAGGCAGTTGTACGACTGGATGGTAGGTAAGGTATCAGGTATGTATTTCCAGGCCTATCAACTGGCCCTGCGCATGGCCCGGCAGGCCGAAAAGGCCATGCGCTATGAAGTAGGCCAGCCTTTAGAGGGAAAATCCGGTTTTATCCAATCCGGGCAATGGGATTCGCTAAAAAAAGGCCTGCTGGCTGGCGATCTGCTCTACCAGGATATGAAGCTGATGGAAACCTTCTACCTTGAACTCAACACCCGCGAACTCGAACTCACCAAACACATCTCCCTACAGCAACTCAATCCTATTGCCTTGCTCCACCTGCGCGAATTGGGCGAATGCAAGTTCTCCATACCGGAAGAACTGTTTGATCTTGATTTTCCTGGGCATTACTACCGGCGTATCAAGTCGGTGAGCATTACCATTCCCTGCGTGGCCGGGCCTTATACGACCATAAATGCGACCTTGCGAATGAGTGACAACAAGCTCAGGAAAAAGCCAAATTTGACGGAATCGTTGGAGCCAATTACAATGCCCGATAAAACAAGTAAAATGGCCACCAGCTCCGCTCAAAGCGACTCCGGCCTCTTCGAACTCAACTTCCGCGACGAGCGTTATCTGCCCTTTGAAGGCGCAGGCGCCATCAGCGAGTGGACCCTGGAAATGATGGAGGAAAAATCCCTGCGGCAGTTTGACTACAATACCATCGCAGATGTGATTATGCATTTGCGTTACACGGCATGCGACGGTGGCGAAACAATGAAAAATTCGGTACAGCAAGACTTACGAAACAAGCTGAATGATCTGAAGATTTCATCTCAGGAAAAAGGTCTTTTCCGATTGTTTTCCCTCCGCTACGACTTCCCCAACGAGTGGCATGCCTGGACAAGCAAAGGCCAGGATTTAGTCGTCAAACTGGAAAAACGGCACTTCCCGTATTTTGCTCAATCGGGCAGCCTGAATATTCAGTCGATCCAGCCTCATCCGAAAACAGGTGGCAGTGTGGAAATTCAAATCCCGGGGGAGGCAGAGCCTATTAATAAGCCGATAGGCGCGACCGGTTGGGAATGGAAACCCGGCGCCACCCTGGCCAGGGAC
>CALEYM010000359.1 GCA_937926185.1 uncultured Bacteroidota bacterium
CTATTTCCCATACTAATTCAGATTTTCCTGTGCCCTGACTTTTTGCACAACCCCTGGGCGCTTCACGAACAAAACGTCCAGTAGTGTGCTGCGCGACTCCATCCGGGCTATCCCGTTCACTCGCTCCGCAAACTCTTCACCGGATCGCTCAGCGCCGCTTTCAGACTCTGTGCGCCGATCGTCAGAAAAGCAACCGCAACGGCCGCCGAGCCTGCCAGCGCAAACACCCACCAGGGCATATCGATGCGGTAGGCAAAATCGGCCAGCCAGTGGTCCATGAAATACCAGGCCAGCGGTGCGGCGATGAAAAAAGCGAGGACCACGAGTTTCAGAAAATCTTTCGACAGCAGCCCTACGATGCCTGCCGCGGAGGCGCCCAGTACCTTGCGGACCCCGATCTCCTTGGTGCGCAGGGCAGCGGCGTAGGCGGCCAGGCCGAACATGCCGAGGCAGGCGATAAAAATGGCGATACCGGCGAACAGGGCGAATATCTTCCCCTGCCGCGCTTCGCCGAGATACAGCTGGTCGAGGCGTTCGTCCAGGAAATGGTATTCGAACGGGTAGACCGGGGAAAACTGGTTCCAGGCTTTTTCGGCGGCGGCGATCACGCGGGGCATTTGCCCGGCCTGCACTTTCACGGCCAGTTCGCGCCCGCCCATGTCCACCGAGATCACTTCCGGCTCGATGGCGTCGCGCAGGCTGGCAAAGTGATAGTCTTTTACCACGCCGATAATGGTGCGGGGTATGGTATCGAAAAAGGCGACCAGGGCCCTTTGGCCAATCGCTGCTTCCGGCGTAAGGCCCATGGCCCGCACGGCCTGTTCGTTGAAGATGATTGCTCCGGTGCTGTCGGTGGCCATATCGCGGGAGAAAGGCCGGCCCGCGACCATTTGCAGGCCCAGCGTGTTGAAATAATCGAAATCGCCGAAGGCTGTGCGCATTTTGACGGATTTGTTCTGCTCCGGGAATTGCACGTTTGAGCCATCGTGGTAACCGCCGGGCGCCCCGCCGTTGAAACTCATGCTCAGGACGCCGGGCTCGCGCTCGAGCATTTGCCGGAAGGCGACGCGGTTTTTATAAATATCCGGATTATTACACGATAGTAACAGTACGTGTTCCTTGTCGAAACCGAGGTTCTTTTCGCGCAAGAAATCCAGTTGACGCTGTATGAGCAAAGTGCTGCACAAGAGGCCCACAGACAATACGAACTGGAACACTACCAGCGATTTGCGCAGGCCCGCGCTCTGCCGCGCGCCGCTGCCGGTCGATCCCCGCAAAGCGGTAGCCGGTTTGAACGCCGACAGGAACCAGCCGGGATACCAGCCCGCCGCCAGGCCTGCCAGCAGCGCGATACCGCCCAATGCAGCGACTGCCGTCCACCAGGGTATGCTCAGCTTCAGCGTGGCGCCAAACAGTTGCCCGAACCAGGGCATGGCCAGCCAGGCCAGTTGCGCGGCGGCCACGACCGAAATGAAACTCATCAGCAGGCTTTCGCCGAGCATCTGACCGATGATCTGCCGCCTGCCCGAACCGAGTACCTTGTACACTCCGACCTCTTTGCCGCGTTCGGCGGCTTTGGCGGTGGAAAGGTTCACGTAGTTGGCGCAGGCGATGAGGATGAGCAGGAGGGCCGCCACGAAAAAGATCTCCACGGCCTGCCGGTTGCCGTGCCGCACCTCGTCGTAGCGGGTATTTGCTTCGAAATAAACGGAGCGCAAAGGCTGTAAACGCAGGCCAATGCGGGTATCGAACGCGGCAAAATCTTTCCCGAAATATTTGTCCATAAAGGCCGGGAATTTCCCCTGCAGGGCTGTTGCCGAGGCGCCGGGCGCGAGCCGCAGGTAGGTCCAGGCGCTGTTGTTCCACCATTCTTTCCACCAGGCGGCGTTTTCCAGGTCGTGGGTGCTTTCGATCAGGTCGAATTGAAAATGCACGGGTTTTTCCAGTTCGGCCATGACGCCGGTGACCACGGCGTCGTACTGGTTGTCGATGCGCAGGGTTTGGCCCATGGCGTGATGTTCGTCGCCGAAATAGCGGCGGGCGGTTTCGCGGGTGAGCACCACGCCATGCAATTGCGACAGCGCCGTGCGGGGGTCGCCGTGTAGCAGCGGGAAATTGAAAAAGGTCAGGAAGTTCGGGTCGGCGTAGTAGTAATGTTCCTCGTGAAAACGGCGCTCGCCCGTTTGTACCAGGCTGTGGCCCTCCAGCACCCGCACTGTTTCCTCGATGTCGGCGGGAAAATCCTGTTTCAACGCGCCGGCAAACGGTCCCGAGGTGACGCCAATGTCGTAAGGCTGGTTGTTGATGGCCGATACGCGCAGCAGGCGGAAGGTACGGTCGGGGTGGGGCAGATCGCGGTCGGTTTGCCATTCGTTCAGCACATACACGCCGATGAGCATGGCCGCCGCCAGACCGATGGTCAGGCCGGAGAAGTTGATCAAAGTGGCGGTTTTGTTCCGGGCAAACTGGCGCAGGGTGATTTTGAGATAGTTTTGAAACATGGCGCGGCGATTTCGTAAAAGGGCTTCAATCCTTATGCCAGTGGCATAAACCTTTGATAATCAGATATTTTATAAGAATTTGTTTCCTCCGACTGTCCGGAATTGGACGGCGGGTGTCCGGAATTGGACGGATGTTTTATCATTTAGTCGGTAGGGCTTCCCCGCGCACGGTGCCGCGCAACATACGCCCCGCCTCTTCAAACCCCGCCCTTTTCAGCGTAGCCGCCGAGGCTTCGTTGCGGATATTGCACCGCGCTGCCGGTACCCTGCCGGATAGATAACACGCTTTTTTCAACTCCTGCAACAGGAAACTGCCCATCCCTTGTCGCCGGCAATCGGGCCGCACTTCCATATACAGGTCGGCGAAGGGTGGGTTGTAGTGCAGCATAAATCCGCCTGTGGCCACGATCGCGCCGCCTTGTTCCAGCACGTAATCGCCGACCGGTTCCAGGGTGTGTTTAAATACGTCGTCGGTTTCTTTTCTTTTGCGAAAAACAAGGTCCGGGCGCTGGAATTCGGTGGTGATATGGTCCTGAAAAAGAATGGCATCGGCTTGAATGTTTTCAGCAAATTGCTCCATCAGCGGATTTAGCAAACGGTCATTGCTCTGACATTCAATAAATTGTGCCCCGGAAACGCGCACTAATCCGGTAAACAGGGCGCCGGCCAGTTTTCGGTAGCTGGGCACCACGTAAAATTCAAATACGGCATCCCGCTCGCTCAGTTCCTCCAGGCCTTTTACCGATCCGTAACCGACAGCCAGGCTGTCGAGTGTCAGCAGGTAGCTGTCCGACCATTGACGCTCATGGCAGGCATTGTACCGGATCTGAACGTTGTTTTCCTGAAGAAACAGGGCGCGGAAGGGGAGGATTTTTTCCACGCTCGTTTTTATACACCCTGTATCCATTTGCCGTTTGTATTGAGGCAATCTCATAAGTCATTGTACATTGAAAATTGTACATTGCTCATTGAACAT
>CALEYM010000360.1 GCA_937926185.1 uncultured Bacteroidota bacterium
ATATTTTTCCGACTTTCAGCAGTTATCCAGAGTACTGACTTTTTGCACAACCCCTGTACGATATTCAGAATATTGAGGATCAGGGCTTCGCCTTTTTCGTCACCACCTTACCTTCTGCATCGATCTGGATGATTTCCATACCGAGTTGTTCCAGGCCGGGCATTACTTTTTCAGCGTCGCCGGCCATGAACCAGCCCATATTGTTCGGTTGCACGATAGTTTTAGCCACCGATTGCACATCTTTCAGGGTCAGGTTTTGCACGCGCTGGCTGTACGTTTTCCAGTAGTCGTCTTTCAGGTTGTATTTTACCAGGTTGCGCGCGCTGGCGTTCACGGCGGCGTTGGTTTCCCATATACCTGCCATACCCATCACGGTGTTTTGTTTGGTTTTATCAAACTCCGCCTGGGTCACAGGTTTGTCCGTGACGAACTGTTTGACCTCTTTCATGATCTCCTGCACGCTTTCTTTGGTTTTATCCGTTTGTACAGGGGCATACATCAGGTAGGGGCGTTGGCCGGCGGTGTTCTGGATAAACGACCCGGCGCCGTAAGCCCAGTGTTTGTCTTCGCGGAGATTCATGTTGATCCGGCTGGTGAATTCGCCGCCGAGCACGTTGTTCATTTGTTCGATGGCCGTTTCGTCGAGTTGGCCGTAGGGTTTGGTCAGGTAGCCTGCCATGATGAGACTTTGCTGACTTTCCGGCCGGTCGATGAGAAAAATTTTACCGTTGTTGGAGGAGGTAACCTCGGGGATCACTTTTTTGGGCGCCTCGCCTTTCGACCATTTGCCAAAACGTTTTTCGAGTTTTTCGATCAGTTCGGGCATGGCGATATCGCCAGTTACAACGATGGTGGCGTTGTTGGGCCGGAGCCAGCGCTGGTAATAGCCGCGCACGTCGTCGAGTGTCATGTTGCGCACGTCATCTTCTTCGCCTGAGCCCGACATGGGCATTCCGTAGGGGTGGTCTTTGCCGTACAGCAGTTCGGGCATGACACGCATGACCATGCCCTGCGGGCTTTTCTTTTCGCGTTGAATACCGCTGACCTGTTCGTTTTTCAGGCGTTCGAGTTCGGCGGCCGGGAAGGCGGGGTTGAGCACCACATCGGCCATGAGGTCGAGACTGGGATCGAGCGATTGCTTCAGAGCGTTGAGCGTCACGTAGGAGTAGTCGAGGTCGCTGTAAGCGCCGAGGCCGGCACCGAGCAGTTGCAGTTTCTCACTGATCTGCAGACTGTTGAGCGATTGAGTGCCTTCGTCGAGCATATTCATGGCGAGGTTGGCCAGGCCGGGTTTGCCGCCCATTTTGTCGGTGCAGAAACCGGCGTCGAACATCATGCTCATCACCATGGCCGGGCTTTCCGTGCGGCGGGTAAGCACCACTTTCATGCCGTTTTTCAGGGTGGCGCGCTGAATGTCGGGGAATTGCGCGTTCACTTCCTTGTTCACTTCGGGCGCTTTGCCGCGATCGGTATCGACGCCGGTGACGGCATATTCCGGGAACGGCGTGCAGGTGAGGGTAAAGCGGCCGCGGGTGAGCCATTTTTTAGCGGCGTCGTGGATGTTTTTGGCCGTGGTTTCGTTGTAC
This sequence comes from uncultured Bacteroidota bacterium, assembly GCA_937926185.1. Classification (GTDB taxonomy): domain Bacteria; phylum Bacteroidota; class Bacteroidia; order Chitinophagales; family Saprospiraceae; genus M3007. Next base: position 1,587 of record CALEYM010000360.1, read on the forward strand.
CAGCGCAGCATTTTTTTGTAATAATCGGCGCTGCCGCCGTACACTTCGTTTTGCGCCAGCAGGTCGCTTTTGCCGCCAAAACCGCCGATGCGCTCGATACCTTTGATGAAGTTGGCAAAATAAGCGGCTTTTACGCGGCTTACCTCTTCTTCGGTGGGGCCGTTGGCGATGAAATCGTTCAGTATTTCATTGATCGTCGCTTCCACTTCTTCCAGGGATTTGCCTTTTTTGACATTGGCTTGCACAGTGAACTCGCCGGAAATTTCAGCGGGGTTGATAAAAGCGAATGCCTGGGAGCATATCTGTTTTTCGTACACCAGTTTTTTGTACAGACGGCTGTTTTTGCCGGCGGCCAGCACGTCGGAAGCCAGGTCGAGCCAGACGGTTTCCTGCGTGCCCCATTGCGGCATGTGCCAGATCATATTGATGCGCTCTTCAGGTACGCGGTCCTGGTAAGTGGCGCGGGTGTCGTAGTTGCGTACGGGAATATTCACGCCGGGCCGGGCAATGGTGGGGCCCGCGGGGATGTTGCCGAAGTATTTGAGCGCTTTTTCGTAGGCGACTTCCGGCGTGATGTCGCCGGCAATGACCAGCACGGCATTGGCCGCGCCGTAGTACGATTTGAACCATTCGCGCACGTCTTCGAGGCTGGCGGCGTTGAGGTCTTCCATTTCGCCGATCACCGTGTGGCCGTAGGGATGGTGAGGCGGGTACATTTCTTTTTGAGCGATGTCGTAACCCTTGGCGTAGGGCTGGTTTTCGCCCTGGCGTTTTTCATTTTGCACCACGCCGCGCTGTTCGTCGAGCTTGGCCTGGTCGATGGCGCCGAGCAGGTGGCCCATGCGGTCGCTTTCGAGCCAGAGCACCTGGTCGAGCGCGCCCACGGGTACGTTCTGGAAGTAGTTGGTGCGGTCTTCATTGGTGGTGCCGTTCAAGTCGGTGGCGCCGATGGCTTCGAGGGCTTGAAAGTAGTCGGTGTTGAAGTGCTCCGAACCGTTGAACATGAGGTGTTCGAACAGGTGCGCGAAACCGCTTTTGCCCGGTTTTTCATTTTTCGAGCCGACGTGATACCAGATATTCACTGCCACGATGGGCGCCTTGTGGTCTTCGTGTACGATCAGGCGAAGGCCGTTGGGCAGGGTGAACTTTTTGTAGGGAATGTTGATGTCGTCGGGGTTGTAGGTGGGGTACTGGCTTTGACTGAAAAGGGCAGGCGAGAGAAAGGCGGCCAGCAGGGCCAGCATTAGAATTCGTTTCATGCGTTACTGTGTTTAAAAGTTAGGTGAAGCGTCCCCGCGTTGTGTGCAGGCAGCTTAGATGGTTAAACAAAGTCAGGAATTAACATCCGGCATTGGAGGGTGGTTCAGGCAAATAAGTTGCATAAACGGGTGGAAAATTCGCGCTTCCCGGCCAGGGCAGCTAAAAGATTTGGATGAAAGAAAGCTTTTGGCGGGCGAAGGCACATTCGGGCATCCCGGATGAAATCTGATCTACATATTGGCATCCAACGGCTCGTCAGGCTCGCTTTCGGGTAACTTTCTTATTTGGTAAAAAGTCCAGAATACCCCTAACCAAATAGCACCCAGATAAGCAGCGACAAAGCCGTATTCATCAATATCGCGCAATATGATGAAAAATGGCGCGGCGGTCAGCAGGAAGGTTGCCGAAAGAATGGTGGGCCAAAAGATATTTTCACTTTGATTAAATCGGTATTGAAGCGCGATGACCAGCCACAGTGCCAATGCCGACGGAAGGGAGAAAAAGCCGCCGTACAAGATCATAATCAGGTACAACATGAAGACGCCTTCGTCGGGCAGATTAGCATTGCTTCCCCTGGCGTACAATTCATATAGAATCAAACCGACACCCAACAGCAGCGGCCCCAGCAATACGCCGGCGAGCCAGATTTTTAAAGCGGCAATATACGGGACTGGTTTGCGCATGCGAAAACAGGTAAAATCCAAAAGGAATATGTTCCCTCGCTCATCACTCATCGCTCATCACTCATCGCTCATCGCTCATCGCTCATCACTCATCGCTCATCACTCATCACTCATCGCTCATCACTCATCACTCATCGCTCATCACTCATCGCTCATCGCTCATCACTTTCAAACTCCCCCCTCCAACACCTCCCACGTATGATCGCCCAGCAGCCGCACCGTGGCCAGGTGATCGAACGGCGCGCGCCGGCCCCATTCGGCAGGCGATATAAGGGACAATAGGTGCGAACCGTCGGTTTTGCGCTGATAGAGGTGGTAAATATGGTGAATGACCGGCTGAAACGGTATTTCGGCCTGGTAAATGAGTTCCGAAACGTCCATGCGCTGTTTTAGCGACTTGGCCTGACTGACCAGCGTTTCCATTTGCCGGCGCAGTTGTTCCATTTGCCGGTCGGTTTGGTCGTACATGGCCGTCATGGCGTTGCCGCGGATACGGCCCTTGTCTTCGGGTTTGATGATGGCGCTTCCGGAATGGTGCGCATACGGCAGCAAGCCCGGCGTTTCCGTCACTTTGTCTTTATCGATCGGATTGACGAAGGCGTCCTCGTCTTTTTTCTTTTTGGACATGAATATATTTTGGTGCGGATGTGCAGAGGGAAGATTCAGCAACCGGATTTCATGTCGCAAATTCCGCGACCTTCCCCGTTGCAAAGATACGACCATGGTAAACAACGAAAAAGCTGCACTTGTTTGAGGGAAAACCAGTGTTAATCCGCGTACGAAGTCCGTGTCATCTGTGGGCGTTGCGTTTATTCTCACAGATGACACGGACTTCGTATACGGATTAACACTGATTGTTTGTCACCCTTTAAAATACCCGATCCCCTTGTCTTTCGGGTATTCCACCGAATAAGAGAACCGCACTTTTTTGGTTTGCCCGGCGGGCACTTCCACGCTCCATTCGAGTTTGCCGAAATCGGCATTCACTTTGGCGCCGCCGCGGTCCTGCAGTTCCACCACGATGTCTTTTTGCCGGGAAATGGGGAATTGGTCGATCAGTTCCACCGTGACCGATTTAGGTTTGTTGTTTTTAATGGAAATCTCGTACAGGTAAGTTTCCCTGATTTTGGAACTGAATATTTTCCGGCGCTCGGTAAAGTCTTTCGGTTGTACGCGTTTGATGGTCAGTTGATCGTCGCGGCCCAGGGAGAGCAGCAGGGTATCGGCGGTGGTTTGCGGGTTCACCCAGGTTTGGCCCACGTAGGTATCCTGGAAAAAGATATTGGCCTGGCCCGGTAGGAGGTTGTACTGGCCGTAGTCCGCTATTTTGGCGAGCAAGAACACGGCGGGATCGACTTTTGGAACGGCGTGGTATTCGTATGCAGCCGGCAATTCTTTCTCTTCCACGGTCACGATGTTGTCTTTTCCGTCGGCCAGGATGTTTTGTGGTGTGGGCAGATCAAAAGTGGAGAGGAATTCGGGCGTTTCCGGGGCGATAATATCCGGCTGTCCGGGAACCATGTCGGCACGTTCCTCATAGGTACTGGGGTCGGCCGTAACTACCACCTGTTCCATTTGGTAAACGTTGCCGGCAGGGGCCGCTTTTTGATCCCGATAGTAGGCCACCGGCCGGAAATCGACGTACACGGGATTCAGGATAGGGCGGTCGTTGTTGATCAAAGGCTGCGCGGAGGAAAGGTGTAAAGCCACGTTTTTCCAGTCGAAACCGGTGTTATTGCGCACGTTGGCCTTGTAAGTGAGTTGCAGGGGTTTGTCCAGCCCGGCCGAACGCAGGTCGTACAGGGGCGTCCAGCCGGCGTTGTTCACCAGGTAAGTACAGGCAATTACGAGGGTTTGGGCGCTGCCGGCGTCGATTTTCAGGGTGATCTCGCCGCTGGGGTTGCCGGTGTTGGGTTGCAGGCGTTTGAGTTCGGTTTGCAAACGTTCGTATACGGTTCTGATGCCGCGCTGCATGATCGTCAGTTTTTGCTGCCGTTCGCGGATCTCCAGCATGCGCCGGCGGTAGAAATCGGCCAGGTCGCGGAGTTCGGCCACCGTCAGGGTACCGGTTGAGCCGGGCACAACGGCGCCCACCCGGCTGCTGTTTTTTTGCAACATCTGGGTTTCGTCGTCCAGCACCTTGTTTTCCTGATCATTTTCCACCATTGCGTCGCCGAGCAGGGTCAGGGAATCGCGGATGACCTGCGCGCGCGGATTTTCCGGCGCCGGCGCCGGGGCTTTAAGTTGGAAAACGGCCGAGTTGAGGCGGGCGTCGCCTTTTATGGTGATCTGCAACCCATTGCCGTTCACATGCGGCCACAGGTTTTCAAAAACGACTTCGGAAGCCCCGGCAGGCACTTTT
>CALEYM010000361.1 GCA_937926185.1 uncultured Bacteroidota bacterium
ACAAAAATCTCACTTTCTCGGAAAAAGCCCGCGAATACGGACTCGACGACCCCGGCTACGGCACCCAGGCCGCTTTTTTCGACTATGACCGCGACGGCGACCTCGACTGTTTCATCCTCAATCACAACATCAAGGAGTACCGCAACTTTGAAAATGACGAGATCCGGAAAACCCGCGACCCGCTGGCCGGCGACAAACTGCTCGAAAACCGCGACGGTAAATTCGTGGACGTCAGCGAACGCGCCGGCATTCCGGCCAACCCGCTCGGTTTCGGCCTGGGCGTGGCGGTGTCGGATATAAACCAGGACGGCTGGCCGGATATTTACGTGAGCAACGACTACAACGAACCCGATTACCTGCTGCTCAACAGCGGACTGCCTTACGAAGAAACAGAGAAACCGGTTAGAACGGCCTGGCCGATCTTCCGCGATATTGCCCCCGAAGCCCTGGGGCATATTTCCGAATTCTCCATGGGCTGCGACATCGCCGATTTCAACAACGACGGTCTGCCCGACATCCTGACCCTCGACATGCTGCCCGAGGACAACCGCCGCCAGAAACTCCTGCAGGGGCCTGAAAATTACGAAGTGTACGAAATGATGGTCAAAACCGGCCGGCACCACCAGTACATGCGCAATATGCTGCACCTGAATAATGGCCGGTGGTGGACGCAGTCCCAAAAAGACAACGAAGCCATGCCAGGCCCCGTGAGCCCGCCCTCTGCGCCAAAAAAGTTGCGCAGCGGATATCACCGGCCTGTGCAGCAATTGCCCACCGCTGTTTTCCAGGAAATTGGCCAACTGGCCGGCATTTCCAACACCGACTGGAGTTGGTCGGCCCTTTTTGCCGATTTCGACAACGACGGCTGGAAAGACATCTATATCACTAACGGCTACCTGCGCGACTACACCAACCGCGACTTCCTGCGCTACTGGGGTGATTATCTGATCAAAAAAGCGGCAGCCGCCGAACCGCCCTCGCTGCTCGAACTGGTGCAAAAAATGCCGGCATCCAAAATCAAAAATTACCTGTTCCGCAACAATGGCGACCTGACGTTCAGCAATATGACCGACGCCTGGGGCCTGTCGCAACCCGCCGTCAGCAACGGCGCCGCGTATGCCGACCTCGACGGCGACGGCGACCTGGAGATCGCGGTGAACAACATCAACGAGCCGGCATTTATTTATAAAAACCTGGCCCGCGAAACGAACGGGAACAACTACATCCAGTTTCAGTTTACCGGCGGAAAACAACAAAATACGAAGGCCATCGGCGCTAAAATCCGCTTGCGGAGCGACAGCAGGGAGATGCCGCTGGTGGAGCTGATGCCCACCCGGGGCTACCAGTCGGCCGTACCGGAAGTGCTGCACATCGGCTTGGGCAAACGGGATATTCCTTATGTGGAGATCAGTTTTCCGGAGGAACCGGGCGGCTGGGGTACCATCTCCGCGCGGGATTTGAAACTGAACCAGCGAAACGTGCTGGACCGCGACAAGCTGACCCGCTACCCCCGCCTGGGCGCATTGCCCAACTGGGAAGCGGATGTATCGCCGGTTTATATCGGCGACCCGCAACGCGGTCATTTGCCCCGGCATCAGGAATACGACTACAACGACTTCAAACGCCAGCCCCTGTTGCCCTGGATGCTCTCGCGCTGCGGCCCGGCCATGGCTGCCGCCGACCTCAACGCCGACGGCCTCGACGACCTGTTTTTCGGCGGCTCTAAATGGAACCCGGGCAACATCTACTTTCAAACGGACGGAAACCGGTTCGAACCCGGCCCCGATTCCGCGGTATTCAAAGCCGACCTGTTTTGTACCGACGCCGACGCGCTTTTTTTTGACGCCGATAACGACGGCGACGCCGACTTGTACGTGGTGTCCGGAGGCTATTCCGACTATCGCGACGACGGCGACCCCAATCTCGAAGACCGGCTGTACCTCAACGATGGCAAAGGCCGGTTTACGAAAAAAGAAGACGCCCTGCCGTCCATGCCGTTTTCCAAATCCTGCGTCCGGGCCGCCGACGTAGACGGCGACGGAGACCCCGACTTGTTTGTCGGCGGACGGGTTATTCCGGGGTATTATCCCATCGCGCCGCCCAGTTACGTGTTGCAAAACGACGGGAACGGGCAGTTCTCCCGCATGGTCCTGCCCGGTTTGCCGGAGCGTCTGGGTATGGTAACCGACGCCGCCTGGGCCGACCTGAACAAAGACAAGCGGCCCGACCTCATCATCGCCGGAGAATGGATGCCGATCCGGGTTTTTCACAACACGCCGGCCGGTTTTGAAGAACGCACCCGCGATTATTTCGACAAACCGTATTCCGGCCTTTGGAACCGCCTGCTGGTGAAGGACATGAACGGCGATGGCGCTCCGGATATCGTGGCCGGCAATTTCGGCCTGAACAGCCAGATGAAAGCCTCCGACGCCGAACCCGCCACGCTGGTGTACAAGGACTTCGACCGCAACGGCTCCATCGATCCCATTTTGTGTTTTTACATTCAGGGTAAAAATTACCCCTTCCTCACCCGCGATGAACTGCTGGACCAGATAACGGCCATGCGCCCGCGGTTCACGAGTTATGAACAATTTGCCAATGCCAGCCTGTCCGACATATTTACGCCGGAAGAACTGAAAGACGCCGACACCCTTGACGTGAATTGCCTGGAAACGATGTTTTTCGAAAATAAAGGTGGACGTTTTATGGCAAAACCGCTGCCAATGGAGGCCCAGATGGCCCCGGTTCATGTTATTATGGACCGGGGAAACGGCGTTCAATTGTTTGGCAACCAAAGCGCCGCGCGCCTCCGCTTAGGGCGTATGGACGCAAACTTCGGCGTTTTGCTTTCATATACCTCCCGCCAGGGATTTACGGTTGACCGGGAACCGGGCATACGGATATTCGGCGACGCGCGTTCGGCATTGCCGGTGAAAACAAAGGATGAATTAAGCGATTTAATCATCATCGGCATCAACAACGCCGCGGCGGTTTATTTGCCCACCTGGAAAAAATGAAAAATCATTCCATTGCCGAACTTAGCCCGTATCGCCTTACCTTCGCGCCCTGATTTTAAAAAACGGTGGATCTCGCGCTCGATATTGGCAATACCCGCGTAAAAGCGGGGCTTTTCGACGGCAATCGTTTGGTCGAGCAAGCGAATTGGACGGACTGGACGTTAGAGGAACTGATCTCGTACGGCAACCAGGCCGGGGCGGATTGCGTCATCGTTTCGTCGGTGGCTGCTTATGATCCGGCAGGTTACCGGCGTCTGGCGGAAACGTTCGCGACGGCAGTGGAACTGACCCATGAAACGCCCCTGCCTTTTCAAAACAACTACCGTACGCCGGAGACCCTTGGGAAAGACCGGGTGGCCGCGGTAGCGGGAGCGCAGGCCTTGTTTCCGGGGGAAAACTGCCTGGTGGTGGATTGCGGCACCTGCATTAAATACGATCTGCTGACCGCCGAAGGCGTTTACCAGGGCGGCAATATCGCACCCGGGGCGGCCATGCGAATAAAGGCCATGCACGTATTTACCGCGCGTTTGCCGGAAGTGGCAGTGCGTATGCCGGAGGATTTCTGCGGTTCCAGCACCGAAACGGCGCTGCAAAACGGCGCCTTGCGCGGCGCAGTGCACGAGATAGAGGGATTCGCCCGGCAGTTCGAACAACGCGCCCGGCCCCTGCGCGTGGTGCTGACGGGCGGAGACGCGGCTTTTTTTCAGCCGTACCTTGATCTGACAAACGTATCCCTGGAACCGAATTTAACCCTTTCCGGGCTCAACCATATTTTACAATTCAATAAAAATCAATCATTTGTCCCATAAAATACGGTTAAACAACCCTTCGATGAAGTTTCAACTGAGTTTCTTTTTGCTGTTAGTAGCCGGGGCCGCAATGGCTCAACCCAAACTGAATTCCCCATACTCGCGTTATGGCATCGGCGACCCCGTCAACCAGTTTTTCGCGGCGCAGGCGGGCTTTGGCGGCCAGTCGGCGGCTTTTCACGACCCGTTTCACCTCAACCTTGTCAACCCGGCCTCCTACGCGCATTTGCGCGCGACGACTTTGGACGTCGGTTTGTTCGCAAAAAACAGCAAGTACCAATCCAGCGAATCCTCCCTGAACAACTGGAGCGGCAACCTGGCCTACCTGGCCCTCGGTTTTCCGCTGCGCAGCCCCATCAACGAAGTGCTCGACCGCACTAAATCGCCCTGGCAATACGGCATGGGTATCGCCCTGACCCCCAATTCGCTCGTGGGTTACAACGTGGAAACCCGCGACACCGTGCCGGGCATGCCGGAACTGGGCGAAGTACAAAACACCTTCGAAGGCAGCGGTGGCACCTACCGCTTCACCTGGAGCAATGCCGTGAAATACAAACGAACGGCATTTGGCCTGAACTTAGGCTGGATTTTTGGCAAAAACACCTTCGAAAACGAAACCCTCTTCGGCGACGGGCTCACCTGGGGCGACTCCTTCCCCACCTTCAACAACAACTACCGCGACGATATCCGCCTGAGCGGCTTTACCTGGAACCTGGGATTACAACACGACCTCGTGCTGCGATACGCCCAGAACGACAAAGAAACGCCCACACGCTGGATCACCATCGGCCTGACCGGCGAGGGCAAACACAACATCAACAGCACCGCCGACCGCATCTTCCTGCGCAGCCGGGGTCGCTTGTCCAACGGCCAGTACCAAAACGCCGATACGCTCCTGTTCGAAACGGGCGCCCCATACACCATCACACTGCCGGCAACATTCAGCCTGGGCTTGCAATACGTGATCGCCAACAAACTGCGTATCGGCGGCCAATACCGCTACGAAGGCTGGTCGGCCTTCAAAAACGAGGCGCGCCCCGAAAACATCCGCTACCGCAACTCCTCCGCTTTTTCGGCAGGCATCGAATTTATCCCCGATTATGCTTCCTACAACAAATACCTGAAACGGATCCGCCTGCGCGCCGGCGGCTACTACCGACAGGACCCCCGCATCATCGACGGCGAAGGCCTCGACGACACCGGCCTGACGCTCGGCCTGGGCTTCCCGCTGGTATTGCCGCGCCAGCAAACTTCTTATGTAAATGCAGCACTTGAAGTCGGGAAATTAGGCGCCGGTTCGCCCGTGGAAGAAACCTATTTCCGGATAACGGTCGGGTTTACGCTGAACGATAACTCGTGGTTTTACAAGCGGCGGTTTGAGTAACGCGAACTGTTAGTTCGCGTAGTAACGCGAACTGTTAGTTCGCGTGGCGTAGTGTTAATACAAAATAACCATTCGCAATACTTTACTTTACGCGAACTAACAGTTCGCATTACTACGCGAACTAACAGTTCGCATTACTACGCGAACTAACAGTTCGCGTTACATCCGCGCCAGCAGGTAATTCAGATACACCTCATCCTGGTTATTGACCCCCAGGCGGTTATTGGTCAGGTGCAGCAGGCTGGGCAGCGCCTGGTCGAGTTTGTCGCCGAATTCGGGCAGGATCATCTGGTTGCCGCGCAGCCAGCGCAGCCATTCGGGCTGTGCCGTGTCGAACTGTCCTTTTTCGAGGGCCGTCCATAATTCGGAAATAACAAGGCGCAATTCCTCGCGCTGGGGGGTAAATTTCTGTTCAAAATCTTCCTTCAGGGCTTGCCGCCAGCCTGCCGTCGGATTGTTTGTTTCCGGCTGAAAAAACAATGCCATCCACTGGTCGCACAATTGGCCGAAATACCAGGCGCTTTTTTCGCGCGTCCAACCCGCGGCAAAAGCCGTGATCGTATGCAGGCGCAGCGCGTCGTACATGGCATCGCCGTAGGTGTAGGGCCGGTTGAGCCGGTCGAGCGCCACACGGGTGGAGAGGTGGAAATATTCCTCGGCCCAGCTCATGGCCGCTTGTCCGCCAAAACGTTCTATTTCAGGCAGGTATATCGTTCTTTCATGATCGCCCCGGCCTTCAAAATGTCCGGCCAACGCCGGTGTCAGCGTTTCCTCCAGCCAGCCGGCCTCTCCCCGCATCCGCAGGCGGATGTGCAGGCCTTTTTCATCTTCGTACCGGATAAAAAACGCCCGGGCGCCGCCAGTGGGCCACACGTATTTTTCCAAAAAAGGACGTACCGCGCGGGCCAGAAAGACGTCGGGAGTCTCCAGGGGATAAATATGGTAAGAAAGCCAGGTTTGCATAGCTGGCAAAGGTCACTCTTTTTGAAAATATTCTGAATTAATTTGGAAATACGGGTTGTTTGTTTGTACCTTTGCAGCCGCTAAAATCGCGGAGTGGAGCAGTTGGTAGCTCGTTGGGCTCATAACCCAAAGGTCGTAGGTTCAAGTCCTGCCTCCGCCACAAAGAAAAAGCCTCGTCCCGGGTATCCCGGGCGGGGCTTTTTTCATGCCGTTGTGTTGTATAGAATAGAAAGCGGCCAAGGCCCTCCCTTTCGATTCGTCCATAACCAGTAAGTCGGCATG
>CALEYM010000362.1 GCA_937926185.1 uncultured Bacteroidota bacterium
ATCAATACAAACATTTGGCTTTGTGAATAGTTTTTTATTTTGTTTTAATATTGCCGAATCATTGAATGATTTATCAGGCGCACCCGGAATCATTTTATCTGTTTTTGAGTTTTGCATCGGTTGCGCTTATTTTCACACCATTATTTTCACATAATGCCCCAAAGGCGACCAACGACGCCCAATGACGCCCAATGACGATCAATGACGCCCAATGACGATCAATGACGTAACATCATGCTCCTCACCCTCACCACTACCCGCCAGCCCGCCACCGACCTGGGCTATTTGCTGCAAAAACACCCCGACAAGGTGCAAAGCTTCGACGTACCCGGCGGAAAAGCCCACGTTTTTTACCCGGAAGCCGCGGAAGCCCGTACGACAGCCGCCCTCCTGCTCGACCTGGATGTCGTCGGACTCGCGCGCCGGGATACACGCGGCGGCGACTTTGCCCTGGAAGCGTATGTAAACGACCGGCCATATATCACCTCTTCCTGGTTTGCCACGGCCATTTCCGGCGTATTTGCCTCGGCGCTGAACGGCAATTGCCGCGACAAGCCCGAATTGCCCAACGAGGCCTGGCCGTTTGTCGCCCGCTTACCCGTGGTGTCGATGCGCGGCGGAGAAGTGTTGCTGCGCAAATTATTTGAACCCCTTGGTTATGAAATTACCGCGGAACAGGCGCCACTCGACGAACAATTTCCCGAATGGGGCCAAAGCCGCTACTGGTCGGTCACCCTGTCGGCAACCTGTCGTTTGCAGGATTTGCTGACCCATTTGTATGTGTTATTGCCGGTATTGGACAACGACAAACACTATTTCGTGGGCAAACCGGAAATGGACAAACTGCTGGCCAAAGGCGCCGGCTGGCTCGACAAACATCCGGAAAACGCCCTGATCGTAAAACGTTACCTGAACAACCAGGGCAAACTGGCCAAAACCGTGATGAATGCCCTGCTGCCGGAGGAACCGGAGGAAGAATCGGAAGAAGAGCAAACGCCAGCGCCGGAAGTGGAAGCCAAAATCCGGCTGCACGAAATGCGGCTGCTAACCGCCTGTGCCCGCCTGCGCGACAGCGGCGCCACGAGCGTGCTCGACCTGGGCTGTGGCGAAGGCAAACTCCTGCGCCTGCTGGCCAAAGAAAAACAATTCCGGCATATCACCGGCATGGATGTATCGGTGCGTTCCCTGGAAATTGCCGCCGACAAACTCAATTTGCACCGCCTGCCGGACCGCGAAAAAGAGCGTTTTAAACTGTTTCAGGGCTCGCTTACATATCGCGACAGCCGGCTGGAAGGCTATGACGCGGCTGCTCTCGTAGAAGTGGTCGAACACGTTGACCCCGGTCGTCTGCCGGCGCTGGAGCGCAGCGTGTTTCAATACGCCCGGCCCCGCACCGTGGTGGTGACCACGCCGCGCGCCGATTACAACGTCAAATACGAGTCGCTGGCCGACGGCGCCTTCCGGCACAGCGACCACCGCTTCGAATGGACGGCGGCTGAATTTCAACAATGGTGCGCCGGCATCGGTGAACGTTTCGGCTATACGTTTGAAGTGGAACAAGTCGGTGAAATGGATCCCGATTTCGGCGCGCCGTCCCAAATAGCCCTCTTCACCCGCAAAGAAGAAACAAAAAAAGATGGAAATTAAAATCCCCGAATTCTGCTTAGTCGCCCTGGTTGGCGCCACGGGCTCGGGTAAAAGCAGTTTCGCCCGCAAACATTTTGATGCCTCGGAGGTCGTCAGTTCCGACGCCTGCCGCGCCTGGGTTTCGGGCGACGAAACCCGTCAGGATGTCAGCGACGACGCGTTCGACCTTTTGTACTATATGGTGCGCAAACGCCTCAAAAACGGCTTGCTCACCGTTATCGACGCCACCAATGTGCACCCCGACGACCGGAAAAGGATCATCGACCTGGCGCGGGAATACCACGTATTTGCCGCGGCCATCGTGCTGAACGAAGACCCCGACGTGTGCGTCGCCCGCAATGCCGCCCGCCCCGAACGCCGGCACGTAGGCAAACATGTCGTCATCAACCACACCCGCCAATTGCGCCGCTCTATCGGAAAGTTGAAAGAAGAGGGATTCCGGTACATGGAGGTGCTGCGCGGCACGGCGGAAATAGAGGCCGCCACTATCACCCGCACCCGTTTGTTCAACAACCTGAAACACGAAAGCGGGCCGTTCGATATCATCGGCGACGTGCATGGTTGTGCGGAAGAGTTGCGCGAACTGTTGCTTCAACTGGGTTATACGCTCACGCCTGCGCCGGACACCGACACCTGGGACGTTAGCCATCCGGACAATCGCCGCGTGATTTTTCTCGGCGACCTCGTCGACCGGGGGCCGGATTCGCCGGCTGTGCTCCGCCTGGTGATGAAAATGGCGCGGGACGGTGTGGCCCTTTGTGTGCCCGGCAATCACGATATTAAACTAGTCAAATACTTAGACGGCAAAAACGTCAAACTTCGTCACGGCCTTGAACATACCGCCGAACAACTCGCCGGCGAATCGCCGGAATTCCGCGAACAGGTCCGGAAATTTCTCGACAGCCTGATCAGCCACTTCGTACTCGACGGCGGAAAACTCGTGGTGGCGCATGCCGGCCTGAAAGAATCTTTTCAGGGCCGCACTTCCGGCGCCGTGCGCGAGTTTTGCCTGTTCGGCGAAACGACCGGAGAAACCGACGAATTCGGGATGCCCGTGCGCTACAACTGGGCCGCCGATTACCGCGGCAAAGCCACCGTGGTGTACGGTCACACCCCCGTGCCCGACGCCCAGTGGTTCAACAATACTATATGCCTCGATACCGGCTGTGTGTTCGGTGGCAAACTGACCGCCCTGCGCTACCCGGCACGGCGCCTGGTATCAGTGCCGGCCAGGCAAGAATACTACCCGCCGGCGCGGCCGCTGAACGAGCGCGCCCTGGCCATGTCGCTGCAATTGCAGTACGACGATATGCTGGACATGGAAGACGTGCGCGGCAAAATGATCATCGAAACGCGCTTCGGACGCGCCGTGCAGGTGCGCCCCGAACAATCGGCCGCCGCATTCGAGGTGATGAGCCGTTTCGCGATAAATCCGAAATGGCTGATCTACCTGCCGCCCACCATGTCGCCCTGTGAAACCAGCCCGCTGCCGGACTACCTGGAACACCCGGCCGAAGCGTTCAACTATTACCGCGAACGCGGGATAGAGCGGGTGATCTGCGAGGAAAAACACATGGGCTCGCGCGCCGTTGTGGTCATTTGCCGCGACGAAAGCGTGGCCGCGCAGCGTTTCGGCGTACAAAATGAAGGCATCGGTGCGTGTTATACCCGTACGGGACGGAACTTTTTCAACGATCCGGTTCTGGAAAAAGATTTTCTCGGCGCCGTCTGCAAGGCCTTGACCGACAGCGGTTTCTGGGAAAAATTCGACACCGGTTGGGTCTGCCTCGACTGCGAACTGATGCCCTGGTCGGCCAAAGCGCAGGGTTTGTTGCAGGAGCAATATGCGGCGGTGGGCTCGGCTGCCACCAGGAGCCTTGAGGCCGCTGTGGAAGCCCTGCGCCAAACGACGCAACGTTTGCCCGACGCCGCTGCCCATTTGCTCGCCCGCTACGAAACCCGCGCGCCGCTGGCCGGACGATTCGTGCAGGCTTACCGTCAATACTGCTGGCCGGTAACGGCTTTGTCCGACTACAAACTGGCGCCGTTCCACCTGCTGGCCACGGAAGGCAAAACCTATTTCGACAAAGACCACCTGTGGCACCTGGAGCAAATTCAAACAATATGCGTCGCCAATCCGGAGTTGCTGCTGGCTACCAGAAGTCAGGTGGCAGACCTGGAAGACCCCGTCAGCGAGATCACGGCTACCCAATGGTGGGAAACCATGACCGCTGCCGGCGGCGAAGGCATGGTGGTAAAACCGCTTCAGTTTGTTTCGCGCGATGAACACGAGATATTTCAACCCGCGGTAAAATGCCGGGGCCGCGAATACCTGCGTATCATCTACGGGCCGGAATACAGCTTGCCGGAACACCTGGAGCGCCTGAAATCGCGCGGTTTGTCGTCGAAACGCTCGCTGGCGATGCGGGAGTTTATGCTGGGCATGGAAGCCCTGGAGCGTTTCGTGGCGTATGAGCCGCTGCGGCGTACGCATGCGTGCGTGTTTGGGGTATTGGCGCTGGAGAGTGAGCCGCTGGATCCGAGGTTGTGAAGCCTACTTTGGCGTTCGCACAAAAAACACAAACCCATCTTTCCTGTACAATTCCCGGCACCCCGGCAATTCCGGCAAATCCTGCAAATTCGAACATTTTGCCACGAAATACACCTTTTTGCCGGGGTTGCCGCGCGAAAGATTGTGATAGTCGTCCACGGTGCAATCGGGGCCGACCGGTTGTTTGCGGGAATAAAACAAGTGAGCGTAACTTTTAAAACCTACAGGTTTGATATAACAATCTTCACTGGCTTTGCTTTCATAAAATTCAATGACGGCGCATTGAGTATAACGTTCTATGTCCTGAATGGTGCCGAGCAGGGTGAAAGCGGTGAAAATAGCCCCGCCGGCAAACACATGCATCGCGGCTTTCCAGGGTTGCGCTTTACGCCAGTGATAAAAGGCAACGAGGCTGGAGACGAGGAGAATAATACCCGGCAAACCCTGCCACCACGACCAGCTGACTTCCGCCGATAAATTTCCCATGGCAAACGGGTCATTTTCAAACCAAACGTGCAGCCAGTGCGTATTTTTTCCCAAAAGGGGCAAAAAAGCTTCGCCCAAACCCAATACGATGCCGATGGTCAATAAACCGTATCCGACAATTTTGGGTAAAACCTTCCAGTTTTGCGCGCGCCACAGGGTGAGGGCGCCCAAATAGGTGAGCGGAAAATAGGCCAGCGAAGAGTAATGCACGATCTTGGTTTGCACCAGGCTGAACAGGATCAGCACCACCCAGAACAGGATTTGCATCCAGGTGGCCAGGTCGGAGCGTTTGCAACTGGCCAGGGTGTCCGATTCGAGCAGTTCGTCTTCCGGTTGCCGGTCGCCCCAGAGGTTGGGTAAAGCGAAGACGGAAACCGGGAAACAACCGAGTAAAAGCACAAAAACGTGGTACCCAAAGAATCCGCCGTGCCCGCTGTCGGGCGTGCTGAACAACCTGAATTGATAGGCGATAAATTCGCGAACGAATTCGCTTCCGTGTACGGCGGTTTCCAGCCCCAGCCATAAAAACGAAACGGAAAATGCCGCCGCGGAAAACAATACCAGGTGTTTGAAAAAGCCGCGGTTCCGGAACTTGTAACGCGCCCAGTACAGCAGCAGCGTCAGCATCACGATCAGGTATGCGACCGGCCCTTTGGTCAGTACAGCCAGTCCGAGCAGAAAACCTCCGATCAACAGGTAACGGTACCTGGGCCAGAAACCCTGGTTTTGTTGCGCGGTAAAAAACTGCCAGCGAAACTCGACAAAACCGTATAAACCGGCAAAAATCAACAGGTTAAACCAGGGGTCGATGATGCCGCTGCGAAAATACAGGTGCGGCAGCAAACTGCCGAGCCAGGCCAGCGCCCAAAGCCAGCCGAACGTACGGTCGTGCAGCCGGCGGCCCAGGTGGTACACCAGCAGGAGGGTCAGTACCCCGCAGATGACATTGGGAAACCGGGCCGCGAATTCATTGACCCCGAAAAGGTGCATGGAAAGCGCCTGAAACCAGATAAATAACGGCGGTTTTTCCCAAAACGGCTCGAAGTCGATCTGCGGGCGCAGATAGTCGCCGGTTACCAGCATTTCCCGCGCACATTCGGCAAAATTGATCTCATCCCAGTCAAAAAGATGGACAGCACCCAGAAAGGGAAGAAAAAAAAGCAATGCCAAACCGGTTAAACGTAAATAATCAAGCCGCATATTCGAAATGGTGGGCGCCGGGGTAAATGCCCGGCAAGGCGTTGGTTCCGTCTGCCTGGAATACATCAAAACAACTGAACGGCTTTACGGTTCAACGCCGTTCGCTTAAGGAGTCGCCAATCATGTTGAGCGCCAGTATGGTCAGCGAGATGGCAAGACCGGGCGGCAGGCATATCCACCAAAGTTGCGGACTGCTGCGGGCGTTCTGGAGCAGGCTGCCCCAGGTAGCGCCGTGGAGATTGCTGTCGCCGTATCCCAAAAAAGACAGGGCCGCTTCCAGCAAAATAGCATTACCCACCCCGAAAGCGAATACCGTCAGGGTCGGGCGCAATGCATTGGGCAGGGCATGGCGCAGCAGTATACGCCACTCGTTCAAGCCCAGGCCGCGGGCTGCCGTCACAAAATCCAGTTCGCGCACCCGGAGCAATTCGCTCCGCACAAAACGCGCGACATCCGGCCAGCTGAAGGCGCCGATCAGCACGATCATGGGCCAAAGCGTCTGGGTTTGGGTTTTGAGCATGGCGGCAAACGCGATAATGACCAATAAACCCGGCATGGACGAAAATACTTCGGCCACGCGCATCACGACCAGATCGGCGGGGAAAACCGCCCGTTCCTGAAAATAACGTGTCCGCAACACATATTTTCCCAGTATGCCGAAGACCGCGGTTATAGCCAAAAATATTCCAACTGCAAGGCCCCAAAGCAGCCAGGGACCGCCGTCTGCCGGATAGTTTTGCACAAACGCCGAGGCGTAAAACCAGCCGATCGGCAAGCTCAGCAGGGCGGCCCACAACTGCCCCCGCCGGATACGCAGGCGGTTGTCGCCCCAATAACCCGCGATAGCGCCCAATACGATCCCGATTCCGAACGCCAGGCAGGTGGCGGTTGCCCCGGTGAGCAGGGCTATCCGCGCGCCGCCAACCAGGCCGGCAGCCACGTCGTACCCGTTGTCGTCAGTGCCGAGCCAATGGCGAAAGCGCGTATTGGGGCCCGGGTGAATGGCGCCGGGCGGGGCTTGTTGCAAAGTCGTATCCGGCGTCATCGGCAACTCGCCGGGGGAAAAGGGAATAGGCGCAAACACCGCCGACTCGTATTCGTACCGGCGCCATAAAAAGTTTTGCCGGATATGATCGAGTACCGGGTGGCCATAAGGCCGGTCTTCGCCCAGCCATACGGCGCGCAAGCCAGGGTAAAAGTTTTCGCCGCCGATCCGGCAATACAGGGGCCGCCCGTTGGCCAGGAAGTCCTGGCCCGCGGCAACCAACAGCAGCGCGCCCAAAAACCACAGGGAGAGCCGCATTTGCCTATTTTTCCGCATTGCCATTGTGTTCAAAAGGGAAAACCGGGCTAAAGGTGCGGAACTTTTCGGTCACCGCGGCTTTCGAGACCGCAAATCCCAGCACAAAACCACCGCCGCCCGCGCCGCAGATTTTCAGAAAAACGTCGCTGCCACCCAGACAACTTTCCCACACAGCCCGGACGGTGTCCGGTATCATGGGCGGCATATTTTCCAATTGAAAACGGGAAACCCGCGCCAAAGCAGGCCAAAATCGGGCGGCATCGCTGTTTTGCCAGGCGTCGAGCATGGCTTCGTGCGCCGGAAACAGTTCCAGTTCGAGCCGTTGCAAAAATACTTGTTCCCGGCTTTGTTCTAAAAACCATTGTACCAAGGGCCCGGTGCGGCGGGGCAGCCGCGAATCCAGCAAAAAAATAACCGGCTCCGCCGGAAACCAAAGGCGCGGCTCAAAAAAACGGACTTCCGCGCGATTTTCGATCCATAGTGGCCGGTTCAGATAGCTGGTCAGGGGATCAATCCCCGAACTCTGGCCGTGGAAAAAACTTTCCATTCCGGCAAAAATGACTTTTAATTCGGCCAGGTTTGCCATTTTCCGACCGGCATAACGGTCGTACACTGCCGCGCACAAAGCCCCCGAACTTCCCAGTCCATAACCCGCCGGAATAGTCGATTTAAAAAAAAGACCCGCTTGCAGATCTGCCTGAAACCGCGAAACGTCCAGGCCAGCTACTGCTTTTAATGGCTCCGAACCGGCAAATTCCTGCAAACGACCCGCCCAGGCATCCGGCTGTTCGCCGGGCTTGCGCCGGGCCCATTCACCGTAAAACGCGGGCACCGGTACGGCCAGCGCCCGGGCGCCGAGCAGCAGAATGTGTTCGCCGAATAATAACAGTTTGGAAGGGTAATGCCGCATTTGCGGCTAAAGGTAGGGAATATCGAATGTCGAACACGGAATGTCGAATGTCGAAGTATCCGTAGAG
>CALEYM010000363.1 GCA_937926185.1 uncultured Bacteroidota bacterium
CCGATTCGCTATAAAAATCTTCAATTTTAACCTCAATTAACATTGCAGTAACGATTGTGTTTCCCGAAATTTCAACTCTAGAAACTTCTACAATAGTAAACAATTGAGATGAGGATGAATATGACCCACAAAGGTATAATACATTGCCCGATCCATCTGTGCAACTATTTAATCCACTTTCTGATAGATATTTAGAGATTTTTTTTTCTCTTTCGCCTCCAATTTTGGAATAATATTCATGTAGGGGTTCAGAAGGACTTTCGCCGGAATTATCGAAATGAAATATGGGATTTAAAATACTGTAGATAAATACATTCCATCCCCCCTCCACCCCAATCGGATCACAACTCCCCCATCTCCCCAACCACGGCAAATAATACCGCGCCGCATGATACGCCAGCCCGCTCTCCTCATCCCGCTCCATCCCCGTATAGCGGTAGCGCTTAGCTGCGGCTTTCACATCCGCATTCCGCGCCTGATAAGCCGTCGTGCCGTAAGGGTGGTATTCTTCGTAGGAAATGATCTGCCCGGTGTCGTCGCATTCCAAGGCTACCGAGCCCAAATGATTACCGTACTGGTAGCGGTACAGCACGCCCTCCCGCTGTTGCACGGAGGGAATCTTTACATCTTCCACTACCAACACCCGCTGCTCATCGGCAAAAAGGTGGTGGGTTTCGGTTTCTTCGGTCAGTACGCCGCCCACATAACGGCGGTACAGCTCATAGCCGCCGAGGTAGAGGCGCTCCCAGTATTCGTTTCCGTTGCGCATGATACGTTTGCGGGTGCGTTGCTTCCCGGCGTCGTACTGGTACCAGGCCCTGCCGCCGCCCTCCAGGTCGAGGGTATGGATCATGTCGCGGTAGTCCCAGCGGGTGTGTTTGCTCGTGTCGGAGGCGCTCGCGGGCGCGAAATTCAGCATGGAGCCGTGGGTGTCGTAGTGGTAAGTCACAGCATTTAAGTCATCATCCCCCAGCCGGGTGCGTTGCAAGCGGTTGCTTTTTGGGTCGGTCTCGTAATGCCGCGTCCAGGAGCCGCCATCGGCTACGTGGCGCATTTTTTCAAAGTTGCCTGCCGGGTCGTAGTGATAATACTGGGTGTAGTTGCGCAAGGCTTTTTCCGTGCTCCCGAAATGGTGTGCGGGCATCTCCTCCACCAGGCCGAAGCCTTTGGGCGCCGTGGTGGCTTGGGCGTGCTCCCGGCCGGAGGCTGCGATCAGCCGGTACAGGGCATCGTATTCATACTGGCTACGCGGCTCCACTTGCTGGTTGCGGAAAAAGACCGGCTCGTAGGCATCGTCGCGTATTTCGGTGATGTTGCCCACAGGATCGTAGGTATAGCGCAGGTCTTGCAGGATGTCCGTACCGTTTTGAGCGGTGGTCAGCAGGCGGGTCAGGCGGAAGGTGTATGTATCATAATCGTAGCGCGTGGTAGTGCCGTTGCCGTATTGGATGCGGGTGCGTTGGCCTTTGGCATCGTATGCTATACGCCTGATGGCCTGCGTCACCTGTCCGCGCACGGAGAGGGTTTCGCTTTCCAGTGCGCCGCGCCGGTTGTAGGTAGGGGTGTAGATGGCGGGCGTTCGGCCTTCCGGATGCCAGTTTTCCAGGCGGGTCATGCGGCCCAGGGCGTCGTATTGGGTGCCTTGTGCAAACACCTCCTGGGAAAGATCGCTTTCAGTAAAAGCCCTCCAATCCATGGTATGCACGGTGGCGTCGGCCAGCAATTGCCGCCGGCTTTCCAACAAATTGCCTTTAAAATCAAAAGCCACCGCCTCCATGCGCCCTTCCGGGCCGAGCGAGACGACCGCCTGCCCACGCAGGTTGCGGGCTTCCGGATTGGGCAGTTCTTCGCCATAAGTGATGCGACTGATTTCTTTTTCTACGTCGTTGTTGGTGCGCAGCCATTGGCGCAGCGGCCGGCGGAGTTCGTCATACTCCGCGCGCAACACGCGCTGCTCCATTTCGCCGGCGTATTCGTTTTCATCCCACACGTACATCGGTTGTCCCGTGCTGTCGGGCAGCATCCAGCGGTCGCCCGCTTCGTTGCTGTGCTGGAAGAGCAGGTTGCCGGCCAAGTCGTAGGCGGGCGTGTAGCCGCTCGCGGCGTTCATGTTTTGAAAATCCATTGCGGGGTTTTGTACGCGGGCATATACCATTACGTAGTTGCCGCGGGCATCCTGCAACCAGAGGGGTTTGCCCTCGGCGTCGAGTTTGGTGTAGTTCAGGTATTTTTCTTCTTGAATGATTTCGTCGCGCTGCCAGCGGTTGTGGGTAATGGCCACCACTTCGCGGCCCAGGCTGTCGGTATGAGTCACGGCGGGTGTGCCGGCATGGAGGGCAGCCAGGCGGGCGGCGCGTTTTTCCGCGTCGCTTCCCTGTCGGAAACGCTCATACCAGGCGTTGCCGGGTTCCAGCACCGTGTCGTTGGCATCGTAAACTGCCATAAACCAGGGCGAAAATTCCACCCGGCTGTACGTGCCGTCGGGCATTTCGGTGCGTACGGTGCGGCCGGCGGCATCGTAGTAGATAATGGGCGTCACGCCCACCGCTTGCGGTTCCTCGTAGCGGTGGTGCGGGGTGAAATAGGGCTCGTATTGTTTTACCGGATTGCCCTTGTTGTTCAGTACGGTGCGGCCGTTGGTGATCCAGCGCCGCCCCCCCTCTCCTTCAGGGGAGGGGCCGGGGGTGGGGTCAGGTTCCGCCTGCGCTTTCACTGCAATCACCGCCCCGCCGCCATCACTGTACTCAAAAGCAAGTTGGAGAGGGCTGCTTTCGCCCGTCGTCAACTGCGCTACATGTTTTTCTCGCAGCATACCCACCGCACAAGCGGGGTGTTGCTCGTCGCCCAGGTAGTAAATGTGCCGCGCCGTGGCATTACCCAGCCAGCTGCGGGCCTGCGCTTCATCGTATTCACCTGTGAAAAAGGCGTGGATGGCCTGCTCGTCCAGATCGAGCGGTACGCCGTTCAGATTATCGCCTTCACCGCCTTTGCCTTTTACGGCCATCGCCGCGGGTACGCCCAGCAGGTCGTAAGCCGTTTCCGACAGGTTGTCGTTGGGGTCTTTCATTTCCAGCGGGGCCAGCACCCGGTAGTCGAAGCGTAACACTTCGGCGCGGTTGTTCAGCGGGTCTTCGCTGCGCTGGACAAACAGGTCATAATGATCAAACGTCAGGGTCGTCACCGCGCCGAAAGGATCGGTGTAACGTTCGGGCAGGTAAAAATGCGCGGCGGCATCGGGCTGGAAGCCCGCAATGCCGGAGCGTATCCACCATGCGCCGTCCATCGGATGGTAGCCGCCTTCCGACAAAATGCGCTCAAGCATTTTGGAGCGCGTTTCATCAGGCCGTTGAAGCGTAGGCAGTTTGTCGCCCAATACGGCATGGAGCAAATCTTCGGTCAGGGCAATTTTGTAGGTTTCATAAGGCAAACCCAGGCGATTGAGTTGGCCGAAGGGCAGAGCCTTTTTAAGGTCTTCCGAGAAATACAGCATCCGTACCTGTTCCACCAGCCGCTTTTGTACCATTGAGCGATTGGGCAATTGCTGGTAGGGAATTTCCACCCAGCCGGAGGGCACCACTGCGCGGAGTTCCGTGAGTGTGAAATAACGACCGTTCGCAGGCTTCAGCCCCGTCAGCTCGTACGCGCGCACTTCGCAGGGTACGCGCAGCCGGTAATCCCGGGACTCGGTGATATCGTTGGTCAGTTGGTTTTCGGTATAAACCAGGTGCATCTCCCGCTGCACGGCCTGGATCAACGCTTCCGCGCCCGCGGGCAACAGTGGGTCATTCAATGCTACGTCTCGCCAGCGCGGATATGCCACGGCTAAGGTTTCCAACGGGTTACCCAGTTCGTCCTGCCGCAGGTTGAAGGTATGCGCGATGCGCGGGTCGGCGGGGGCAACGGGTAGTCCATCCAGCAAGGGCAGTTCGTAGTGGTAAGTAATAGCCTCGCTTTCCGTCACTAAAAACACCGCGTATGGGTTACCCATGCGTGGTTGCAGGCAGCGGATATGGCAGTTGTGGAAGGCGGCGGAGAAGTATTTCACCCGCCGGTCGGTCACGTGGCCCAAATCGTCCACCGCCAGTTCGTACACCTCGGTGCGCAGGGCCATGCCCTTGCAGGCACGCAGGGCCTCGCGGTATTCCCCGGCGCTCAGGCCCTGGGCTTCGAGGTCGGGTTCGGGCAGTTCGTTTTCATAAAAATCGCCGCCGTTGGGCCGGAAATATTCCGCTGCGAATTGGTTGAGGATGCGCTCGCGGCTCAGGAAAGCGCCGGTGTGAAACCAGGTCACCGTTTGTACGGGCGGCTGGTAAAGGGTTTTGTCCTGGCTGATGTAAGGGCTGTTGGCATTGCCCGCGGCAAATTCCCCAAAGTCCTCCACATCCGTTTGCTCCACCCGCCCGAACCCGCGAAACTCGCGTTCGGCATGGTCGTAATAGCCGTGGTGGTAGGTGTAGGCACTCGAAAAGCGGGTGTTGCGCCATTTATCCTCCACCGTTGTTTTTTTCACCACCTGCACCGGGAAGGGCAGTTTGGTGATCCAGGGTTGGCCCGCTCGTTTGTCGCGCAGGTAGCCCTCGGTGGAGGATTCGTATTCCATCGTCACCGACTTGCCGAGGTTGTTGCGGTAACCCGTCATGATGTGCGGTTTTTGGCCACCCATCAGGTCCATGTAGCGCATGGGGCTGTGCGCGTCGCCCGGCAGCACCGACGACCACACAAGGCAGCCCGTGCCGCTACCCAGCAGGTCGGTCACCGTCACCTGTCCGGGTGCGGATACGCGGAAGAAAGGTTCTATTTCCTCCGCCTGCCGGCTCCAGGCGTTACCGCTCAGGTTGAGCCATGCGCAGAATTGGTTTTTGCCCAAATAAATTAAATCCGTAGCGCCCGTGCCGCTGATGTCGGCCAACAACAGGTAGGCAGGGTTGAACAGTTCCAGCAGGTCGAACCAGGGACTGTTTTCCATGGTCACTTTGGCGCCGAAGCGGCCATGGCCGAGATTCGGCCAGTAACATACCTCGCCGTTGCGGATGCGTACGAGATCGGTCAGCCCGTCGCCGCTCATGTCGGCGAGGAAGATACGCTGTTCGGGGTCGGAGAATACAAGCGTGGGGCCTTGCTCTTCATCGGTTGCCTTAAAGGTTCGTTCGGAAGGGCCGTAACCGTCCTTACCCCGGCCGGGCCACCAGCGGAAGGCCTGTTCCTCGGTGAGCACGATCTCGGGCCGGCCGTCGCCGTCGAGGTCGAACATGCGCGCGTTGGGGTCGCGCAAGTCCACATTGGCCGTTTCCAGAAAGGCGCGGAAAGGCTGCCAGTTCCCTCGTTCCTCGGGACAAGCTTCATCGTTGAGTTCAAAATAGCCCTGCACGCCCTCTGTGCTGACCACCAGTTGTTTTTCGCCGTTGGCTTCGAGGTCGGCTAATTGCAGCACGCCGGCGCCGAGTCCGGTGAAGGAAGGTTTAGGGGCCACGAGTTTGGCCGGGGCGAATTGCACCGTACCGCCGTCGCCGTCCGGGTCGCCGAGGTTGTGTTTGTAAAACCAGCCCTCGCCCTGTTCGGTGAGCAGGCCGTTGATACCTTCGTTGTAGAGGTCCACCCAGAGGTAGTTGCCCGAAAGGCCGGTGGGGGCATGCACGAGGTTTTCCTGTGCGACGGTTTTAATGTTGTGGTTCCAGGTCAGGCCCTGGTATTCAAAAGTCATGGGCGGCAGGGAGCGGCGGTCGTAACCTGAACCGTTCCAGCGGTAGCTGGTTTGCGTGACGGATTCGAGGAACTCCAATTCCGTTTCCCGTTCGCTATTGGCCGAATCGGAGATGTAATGGCGAAAATCGAGCGAGCGCACCAGAGTCGGCATGCCGCTATTCAGTTCGGGGAATTGATGGAACAGCAGTGCCCGTTTCAGCAGGCGGCAGCTGCGGATTTCAAAACCGGCGCGGTACGAAGAAAAGGGATCGGGCCGCGTACCCCAAGGCTGTATTTCGTCCGGGGCGTCGGTGGTGTGTTCGCCATAGTCGAGCACCAATTGGAAAAACCAGTTGCCGTAAACGGGTTTCAGCGGGTCGTAGGGAGAAGGCGCCCCCTGGTAAGGAAATATGGGTGCCGCATTGCCATAAAGTACCCTTTTGAGGTAGCGGTTGGTAAACGCCGGCGATCCATCCGCCCGACGGCGGTTTTTGTTGTAAACGGCGTCAGGCAGATTGGCCAGGTCTTCCGCCTTGTATTCAAACAGCGCCATGCTACCCTTGTCGTCGAAGCTCATTTCCGGCAGCCATTCAAACACCCGGTCCGGATTGTCCGGATCAGCGATGCGGCAGTCGGCATTGCGGCCAAAAATGGTAGTAGTATTGTCGCGACTTGTAACCCGCCAGTACACCTGCTTGTCCGGCGCCAGGATGCGCTCGATCCGGGAAAAACCGCCTTCCACCCGAGGGCGGAATTCCTGCACCCGGTAGTCGCCGGCGTTTGTTTCCACAGGCGTCCATATCTCATCCGATTTTTCCAGTTTGGGAACGAGTTCCTCGGCGCCAGAGAACATAAAGATGTCCGCTTCCTCCGAAAAATCGCGGTAGCGGGGCAGTCTTTTATCGGTGCGCCGCTGGATGGAAGGCAAATCCAATCCCCAGCCTATGCCCAGCAGGCTGTTGCCCGCGCCGGAGTTGTACGACACCGACAACGCCGGCGTAAAGCCGTTTCGGTTGGGCGATAGCGGCAGGGGGATGCTGAAAGCGGCCGTGCCATTAGAGGGATTGACCTGGAATTTTTCGTCAATGCCTTTGATGGCGCCTCCGCCTTTGGGCAGAGAGATTTGAGGCGTTTCAATGGCAAACGACCG
>CALEYM010000364.1 GCA_937926185.1 uncultured Bacteroidota bacterium
TACAACGAGGTTAATTTATCATATTAAATTAAAAAAAATTCGTTCAGATGTATCATCATAAAAACATTTTGTTTATTTTTGTAGCCACTTTTCAATAAACAACGCAGCAATATGTCGAACGAAAAAGAAAACAAACTCAAATCATTACAGGCGACAATCGACCGCCTTGACAAAACATACGGCAAAGGCACGATCATGCGCCTGGGCGATAAACAAGCCGTCGAAGTGGAAACGATCCCTTCCGGCTCGCTGGGTCTCGATATGGCGCTTGGCTGTTACGGATACCCCAAAGGGCGTATCATCGAAATTTACGGCCCCGAATCTTCGGGTAAAACCACCTTGGCCATCCATGCCGTGGCCGAATGTCAGAAAAAAGGCGGTATCGCCGCCATCATCGACGCGGAGCACGCTTTCGACCGCTTTTACGCCGAACACCTCGGGGTCAACGTCAACGACCTGCTCATCAGCCAACCCGACAACGGCGAACAGGCGCTCGAAATCGCCGAAAACCTCATCCGTTCCGGCGCCGTCGATATTGTCGTGATCGACTCCGTGGCCGCCCTCGTGCCGCGATCGGAGATCGAAGGCGAAATGGGCGACTCCAAAATGGGCCTCCAGGCACGGCTGATGAGTCAGGCCATGCGCAAACTCACCGCCGCCATCGGCCGCACGGGCTGCTGCTGCATCTTTATCAACCAGCTGCGCGAAAAAATCGGCGTCATGTTCGGCAATCCGGAAACCACCACCGGCGGTAATGCGCTCAAGTTCTACGCTTCCGTCCGGCTTGACATCCGGAAAAGCGGCGCCGCCATGAAAGACAAGGATGGCAACGTCATCGGCAATCAGGTGAAAGTAAAAGTGGTGAAAAACAAACTTGCCCCACCCTTTCGCGTGGCCTCTTTCGATATCGTTTTCGGACAAGGCATATCCAAAGTGGGCGAGATCATCGACCTGGGCAGCGATTTCGACATCATTCAGAAAAGCGGCGCCTGGTACAGCTACAACGGGGCCAAAATTGCCCAGGGCCGCGACGCGGCCAAACAATTCCTGCTCGACAACCCTGAAGTTGCCCTCGAAATCGAACAAAAGGTCAAGGAAAAAGCAGCCAGCGGCGCCAGCCTCCAGAAACCCGGTGCAGTGGCTGCTGCCGTCGCAGCGGGCGACAATGGAGTGGACGAGGAGGACTATTGATTTAAGTTTATGAGGGTTTATGAGGGTTTATGAAGGTTTATGAGGGTTTATAGAACACCCCTCGGTCTAAACCCTCATAAACCTTCATAAACCCTCATAAACCTTCATAAACCTTCATAAACCTTCTCCAACTCCGCCATAATCAAATGCACCCCATTCTCCGACATTGGCACTAAAGGTAATCGCACCTCGCGGCTGCAGAGTCCCTGTAATTCCATCGCAGCTTTTACGCCCACGGGATTGCCTTCTATAAAAAGCAATTTATACAGTTCGAGTAGTTTCAAGTTGAGGCGTTGTGCCGTTGGCAGGTCGTGGCGCAGGGCCGCGCGCACCATGTCGGTAAAGGGCTTGGGCGTGGTGTTGGCAATGACGGAAATGACCCCGTCGCCGCCGGCGGCAATAAGGGGCAGGGTGATAAAATCGTCGCCGCTGAGCACCAGAAAATCTTTGGGCCTGCCCTTGATGATTTTCATGATCTGGTAAATATCGTCGCTGGCCTCCTTTACGCCGAGGAATTTGTCGCTGGCATTGGCCAAACGAAGCGTCGTTTCGGCGGTCATATTGGATGCCGTTCGGCTCGGCACGTTGTAAATGATAATCGGCAGCGGCGAAGCTTCGGCCAGGGCCATATAATGTTGAAAAATACCTTCCTGGCCCGGTTTGTTATAAGCCGGGTTGCTCGACAAAAGGACATCGATACCCTCAAAATTGAACGACTGCATTTTTTCCACCAAAGCCGCCGTATTGTTGCCGCCGAATACGCCGGCTACCAGTGGGAGGCGCCCTCGGTTGACCTTGATCGTAAAATCCAGTATTTCGCGGTGTTCCGTATCCGAAAGCGTCACCGATTCGCCCGTGGTGCCGAGACTGACCAGAAATTCCACTCCGCCGGCGATGACGTGTTCAATGACCTTTTCCAGGTCTTCCCAGTCGATCCTGCCGTTTTTGAACGGTGTGACCAGGGCGACTCCCGTACCCCTAAAGCGCTGCTGCCGGCTCATATTTCGATGGGACAATTTTACCGAGATACAGGTCGAGCTGATCGGTGAAAAAACGCACCCCTTTTGTCGCCGGCGTTTCCAGCATCAGATCGAAATCATTGGGGTGATCTGTGTAGGCGCCGATTTTCATGGCCGCCGGCGAAGTGGCGGCCACCCATTCCAGCAGGGGAATGTCGTGGCTGTGCAGGCAAAGCAGCAGGTCGAATTTTTCCGCGACAAAGTCGTGCACCGCGGCGCTGTTGGGAATACCGTTCCAGCCCCGTTCTTTTTGCGTAAACTGGGGAAACTGCGTTTGCCCCAGGGCGATTTTTTTTATATCCACAAAACCCAGCAGACGGACTTTCTTGGTCGGGCCTTCAAGCCTGTGCGCGAAGTCGAGCACCTCCAGCCGGTCTTTTTCTTCCGTGGCATCGAAAAGAATGCCGATATGCCGGGCGCTTTCGAAGGTATGCGTTTTGCGTCGCCGTTTTTGGGTCTTCAGGTGATGGCGAAGGGACCTTTTGAGTAAGGCTGAACGAATATTTTCAAACATAGTGTATCAGGTTATCATGTTTGGAATCAGGGGCTCACTTCCCGGTGGGGACGGCCGGCGAACGCCGGAAGTGCCCCATTTTGCTGTATTTATTGATACGCGCCACAATACGTTCTTCGGGGTCCTGGCGGCATATTTTTTCCAGTTCGGCCAGGATGTGGTTTTTGAGCGTTTGGGCCATGGCTTCCGGAGCATTGTGGGCGCCGCCGAGCGGTTCCCGCACGATGTCGTCAATCAGACCGAATTCGAGCATGTGGTCGGCGTCGAGTTTCAGGGCTTCGGCGGCCTGCTCCTTGTAATCCCAGGAGTGCCAGAGGATGGAAGAGCAGGATTCGGGCGAAATCACGGAGTACCACGTATATTCCAACATGAACACTTTATCGCCTAACCCTATGCCCAACGCGCCGCCCGAGGCGCCTTCGCCGATGATATAACAAAGGATGGGCACCCGAAGTTGAGCCATCTCGAAGAGGTTGCGCGCGATGGCCTCGGCTTGTCCGCGTTGCTCGGCCTCCAGGCCCGGAAAAGCGCCCGGCGTGTCGATGAGCGTAACCACAGGAAAACCGAAGCGTTCAGCCATTTTCATCAGGCGCAGCGCCTTCCGGTAGCCCTCCGGGTTGGCCATGCCGAAGTTGCGGTATTGCCGCATTTTGGTGTTTACGCCCTTCTGATGGCCGATAACCACCACCGTCTGACCGTCGAGGTTGGCTATACCGCCCACGATAGCGTGATCGTCGCCCCCGCAGCGGTCGCCGTGCAATTCGATGAATTTATTACACATCGTGGTGACGTAGTAAAGGGTATACGGGCGCTCCGGATGCCGCGACAACTGTACCTTTTGCCAGCCACTCAGGTTAGCAAATATTTCGTTCCGCTTGTTGTGGATCTTCGTTTCCAGCTCGCGGATCATTTCCGATACATCCACTTCGCCTTTTTCCCCCACTTCTTTCAGTTTTTCCAACTGCTCGTAGAGGGCTTCGAGGGGTTTTTCAAAATCCATGAAGGTCATTGCCATGGTCTGAATGATGGTAGTTTGACAAGTTGGCTTCGTTTCGGATGGAAGCGGATTGTTTTTTCGAACACAAGCCCGACCCTCTCTCTTTTCCGGTTTTGAAAAGGATCGGGCTGCAAAGGTACGGATTGGACGTAGTAAAATAAAAAAAGGATAAAGCTGCCTGATGGCCCCTTATTCCACCAATACAAATCCCGCCCACTGATACGGATCCAGCCCGGCCTCCCGCAACTCCTTCTGCGCCGCCCGGAACGCCTCCGGGATCGCCATCTTTTCCTCCAGCCACTTTTTATAAAAAGTCGTCATCAGCAGCGAGGTCTGCTTGTCGGGCACTTGCCAGAGGCTCATGATCAAATACTTCGCCCCGGCGATTTTGAACGCC
>CALEYM010000365.1 GCA_937926185.1 uncultured Bacteroidota bacterium
AATATATGAACTTTCTGTTTAACACGGTCGGTTGTAATATAGCCGCTAACTTTTGTGTTATCGCTACCTCCCCTCATTACTTCGGTTGACGGCTATCCACCCAAAATCCCGCGTATAGCTGCACCCCGGGTGCGTATATATGCTCAATGGATGAACAAGCCTTTCTCGAGTTTTTTGCCGAACACCTGGTGACCAGCCTTACTGCTTTGGCGGGAGAGTCGGGCATAGCCGGATCGTAGTTGCCGCTCCGTGCAAAATCCCGGTAGTATAACGCGGGCGTTTTTTGGCAAGGGCTCAAAAATATGGTTATAGCCCAAAATCTGCAACTTTTCGCAGCAGAAATCTGCAATACGCGGATAGAGCCGGAAAACGAACAGCTAAGGAAAAATGACGCTCAATGACGCCCAACAACCCGGAACATTTCCGGTTTCCGGCCATTCACCAATGCCACCAGCCAGCGCTCTGCCCCGCGTTTTACTTCGAATATCTGTTTCACATCGCCCCGCACGAAAAAACCCGAGTCCCGGTTTTCCACCCGTTCAAATTGTCCGCCGCCCCGGTTGAGCAGCACGTGGCCGAAACCGGCATCGAGCCGGGAGAACTGCGGCGTAAAACCGGTGTCGTTGCCGCCCAGTACCAGGTCTTTTTTGCCGTCGGCATCGAGGTCGGCGCAGTGTATGGCCTTGACGCAGGAAAACTGAACCGGCGCCGGCAGCGGAACGAGCGAGAACTGCCCTTTGCCGTCGTTTAGCGCCACGGCAGATTGAAAATAATTGCCTTCCCGCACAAGCGATTTTTGCAATACATCGGCCGGAAATAAGTCCTGAATACTTTTCGTGGCATACTCGGCGTGTTTCAGGCTGCGTTTTTTCAGGCCGGGCACTTGTCCGGTCAGTTCTTTTTTCATCGGGATGGGCATGTCTTTGCCGTTTATGGTGCGGGTCATGATCTTTTCGATGGTACCATTGCCGTCGAAGTCCCAGACCCAGATTTTGGCGGGGGCTTCTTTGGTACCCGTAAAATAAAAGTTCTCGCCCCGGTTGCCGAGGATGAGGTCGAGGTCGCCGTCGGCGTCCACGTCGTCGGCAGCGAGGGCATACCACCAGCCGGAATAGTCGTCGAGATTGGAGGGGATTTTCGTCAGGCCGTTTTTGCCGATGCTGAAAATCTGCGGCGCCATCCACTCGCCCACGACGATGAGTTCCGGCTGCGCGTCGCCGGCCACATTGGCGAGCAGGGCATCGGTCACCATGCCGAGGTCTTTCAGGCCGGGCGCCATGAGTTTGGCCACGTCTTTGAAATTGCCTTTGCCGTCGTTTTGGAACAGGAAATGCCGGGGCGGCACGGCATACGATCCCGGCGTGCCGCGGCTGCCCACGAAAAGATCAGTGTCGCCGTCGGCGTCGAAATCGAGCGGGACAGCCACGGCGGCGTTGTAGCCATTGACCGACAGGCCGGTGGGGTGGAAGGTGAAATGCCCGCGCCCGTCGTTGAGATAGAGCCGGCTTTGCATCTGCCGCGAGCCGGTGGGCTGGTGGTTGCCGCCCGAGCCGACGAACAGGTCCAGGTCGGCGTCGGCGTCGGCGTCGAAAAAGAGGACGGCTGTGTCTTCGTAGGTGGAATCTGGATCAAAGGTTTGGCGGTCCGACTGAACGAAACCGCCGGCGGTTTGCAGGTACAACTGCCCCGGCTGCCCCGCCGCGCCACCGATAAAAATGTCTTCGGCGCCGTCGCCGTTCACGTCGCCCGCGGCAGCGCGGGGGCCTTCGCGGGAGATCATGCGGAAAGACAGGCCTTCGGGGTAAAAGTCGACGAAGCGGTCTTCGCGGTGCGCGGCGAAGGGCGTGTTGATTTCCTCAAAAATCTTGTTTCTGGGAATATAAGCGTACAAATTTTCTGTTGCCGCGGCCGTGGCGCTTGCGTATTCAATAGTGAGCGTCCGGTCAATTGCAGGATTCCGGAGCAGCGTTTTTTTCCGGTCGGGCCAGATGACCACTACTGAATCCGCGGTTGCCGTCTGCCCCAGGCCGAACACCATTTTATAATCCACCGACGATTGGAATCCGCGGCTGGGGATCAGTTCGGCGTTCAGGATTTCCTGATTTTTATACACCAGTACTTTTGATCCCACGGCAAAGGTATTTTGCCCCGAACCTTTCAATTGCACGCTCAGGTAATGGTTTTTGGGTGTGAGCGACTCCGAGGTATTGCGGTACACCAGCGCTTCCATGTTCACATTGTTCACCACGAGGTCGGGGTCGCCGTCGTTGTCGAGGTCGCCGTAGGCGGCGCCGTTGGAGAAAGTCGGAAGATCAAATCCCCACTTGGCGCCCATGTCTTCGAATGTCAGGTTGCCCCGGTTCCGGAAAGCCTTGTTGGGAATGGGCACGGAGGGCATTTTTTCGATCACTTTGTCAATATCTTCTTTTTGACCGGTAAGGGCCATTTGCTGGATGACCTGATCGGCAAAGAAGTCGATAAAATCCTGGTCGATGACGTCTTTATAAATGCCGTTGCACACATAGATGTCGCGGTAGCCGTCGTTGTCGGCGTCGAACATCAGGGCGCCCCAGCTCCAGTCGGAGGCGGCTACGCCGGCATAGAAGGCGATCTCGCTGAAGGTTTTGTCTTTATTGTTCAGTTGCAGGGAGTTCTGCATGTATTGATGATAGAAGCCCCGCTCCTGTTTGAGTTGATAAATATTATAGTTTTCAAACAGGGTGGTTGTTTTCAGGCGGTATTCATCGGAAGGCAGCATTTCGGTGGTAAAAATTTCAGGATAGCCGTCGTTGTTAATATCTGCCATGTCTGCGCCCATAGAGGCGTGGCTGATATGTTCTATCCAGTTTTCTATTTCTTCTTTGAAAGTTCCATCGCGTTGGTTGATGTAGAGATAGTCGCGTTCAAAAAAATCATTGGATACATAGATATCCGGCCAGTGGTCCCCGTTCACGTCGCCGATGGTGACGCCGAGGCCGAATCCGATGAGGGAGCCGTAAATACCCGCCTGGCGGGTTGCGTCAATAAATTTACCGTTTTCATTTTTCAGTAATTTATCGCCGCCGCCTTTTACAAAGTCTTTCACGGGCCAGTCTTCGGCGTAGAGTTCGCGTTTGTTGCTGTAATTGAGGGTGTTGACGGGCAGGAAACTATTGTTGAGGATGTAGCAATCGAGGTCGCCGTCGCCGTCGTAGTCGAAAAAAGCGGCGTGGGTGGTGTAGCCGTCTTCATTCAGGCCGTATTCGGCGGCTTTTTCCGAAAACACCGGAACACCGTCCTGGCCAGGACCTTGGTTTATAAACAATTCATTTTCCGGTTTTATATCTTTTTTATAACCGGCATTGCAGACGTAAATGTCCAACAGGCCGTCGGCGTTGATATCGACCATGACGACGCCGGTGCTCCAGAACCGGGTACCGGCCACACCGGCTTTTTTTGTCACCTCTTCAAAGCGGAAATTGCCTTTGTTCAGGTAGAGCGTGTTATCGCCCATGTTGGAGGTAAAAAAAATATCGGCCAGGCCGTCGTTGTTCACGTCGCCTATTGCCACGCCGCCGCCGTTGTAGAAGTTGCGGTAATTGAAGATATTGAACTCCTCGGAATTGGTAACGGTATTGGCGAAGCGGATGCCCGTATCTGCGGCGTCCATTTTTTCAAAAAGCGCGGGAGCCTTTTTCTCCGTTTTACAGGCGGGAAAAACAAGGACAAGAAACAACACAAAGACACAAGGGCGCATGATTTTTTAATTAAAATTTTTTGTTTTGTTATTTTTTATTTAAAACAATTTAGTTATTTTTGGCCGGCAAAACGAAATAACCATGAAAGATCACCCCCACGATGAATTTTTTAAATACCTGTTCTCCATTACGCCGCTTGTTCAGGAGTTCCTCGAAGCCTTTTTGCCGGAAACGCTGCTTTCCTGTATTGATTTGAACACGCTAACATACGATGACACCGAATATATCACACCGGATTTAGCCTCGGTATTCTCCGATAAGGTATACCGATGTAACCTGGTGATACCCGGCGGTAAGAAAATCAAAGCACCTGCCATCATTGCAATACTGTTGGAACATAAAAGTTTTGCCCCGGAATATCCGCATTTTCAACTGAATGAATACCGCCAGCGCATCTGGTCAAACCAACTCTCTAACGATCAGGAACCGGTGATGGTGCTGCCTATCATCCTTTACCACGGTCCGAGACCCTGGAAAAAGCGGGACATGGCCAACTATTTTCCGGAATTGCCGGAAGCAATGCGCCCATATTTAGGCGGTTTTGATTATTGGCTGGTTGATTTGTCTCAATTTGACGACCGGCTTTTGCTACGGCTTCGTCTCGGCTTTCTGGCTTACGGCTTGCTGACCATGAAACACTCGCATGACAGGATGTTCCTGGAGGGGCAAATGAAACTGATTTTTGAACGCGGCGAAGACTTTTTAAAAACTGAAGAAGGGCGTATATTTGTCGAGACATTATTCGTGTATTATGTCCGGATATCGGGTCTTCGCGGTCCGGGTATAAAAAATAAAATTATGGAAAATATCGCGCAAAGTGCTCAACCCGCTTTTTTATCCACTTATGATCAGATAAAAATTGAAGGTAAAATTGAAGGTAAAATCGAAGGTAAAATCGAAGGTAAAATCGAAGGTAAAATCGAACAAGCGCTCGAAGTGGCGGAAAAACTGATCCTGAAATTCCCGGTCTGGTCCGATGCACAGGTCGCCGAGATCAGCGGCGCACCGCTGGAAGAGGTCAAAAAAATCCGCGAGCGGTTGACTTTGCAATAATAATCCGCCCATTATGGCAGTAAAACCCTCTTACAATACGCCAATTGTGGGAGGGTTTTTATTTTTACCCGGTATTGCCAATCAAAAAGGCACACGACGCCATGTACCCATACTGTCTTTCTGCAATACGAACCCTGTCGTTGTTCTTCGTCTGTTGCCCGGCCCTGTCCGGTCAAATGCCTTTTGAGCGGACAGGGCAGGTATTCCTGACGGTATTTGGCAGCAGCGACATGCTGGAATTCAGGGTTGATGCGGGCAATGTGTTGCAAACCGATCCCCTGGGCCCTCCGCCGGCGGGCGGATTAGAGGCCATTGGGTTCCGCAAAACGGATAACCTGTTGTACGGGATCAATCCGGGGAACAACCACCTGTTCCAAATCGACCGGAACGGGGCGTTAAAGGACCTCGGCAAGGCCGGCCTGGACGATGCGCTGTTTTATGTTGCCGGCGATGTCGCTCCCGACGGCAAATCGCTCGTGAGCATCGGCTCCGCCTTTGCCGGCCCGGATGCGCATCTGGCCACAACCAAGCTCGATGGAGGCAATTTTGTTACCCAATTCGTGCCAATGAGCGGCAGCAGTTACATGCGGGATATTGCCTTCGACCCCAACAAAGGCGTACTCTATGGCTACGATGGAATGAACCGGAAGATCGTCACCATCAACCCGAACACGGGCGCGAGCACCCCCCTTGCCGCCATTGGAACTATAAACAACATTTTCGGCTTGTATTTCGATGCTTTCGGCGACCTGTACGCCTACGGCAGCACACAATACGGCGTTGTGGACGCTTTATTCCGTATAGATAAAACGACCGGCAAGGAAACGCTGCTGGCGACCGGGCCGGCCATGGGCGTAACGGACGCTGCATCCTGCCCCTTTTCAGTCGGCTTCAAAAACACCATTGAACCCACCACCGTGCTTCCC
This sequence comes from uncultured Bacteroidota bacterium, assembly GCA_937926185.1. Taxonomy (GTDB): domain Bacteria; phylum Bacteroidota; class Bacteroidia; order Chitinophagales; family Saprospiraceae; genus M3007. The sequence continues at coordinate 5,717 of CALEYM010000365.1, forward strand.
TGCAGCGAACTGACCTCTACCTACACCATCGCCAACAACAGTGAACAGCCCCTGCCCGGCGTCAGCTTCGAACACCGCTTACCGCCGGGATTCTATTACGCCGGCGTCCTGCAAAACCCTTTTGGCGCGCCGGTAGATACGCTCAGTGTGCCAGGCGCGCTGACTTTGAAAAATTTCACCCTGCAGCCCGGCATACGGCAATTAACGGTGAAAATCACAGCGGGTGACATCCCCAAGGGCGTGTACAGAAGCCAGGCTGTGCTGAAGAACCTGCCCGCCCTCTTTGGATCAAACCGATTGTCGGACAATACTGCTACGGCGGGTTTCTCCGATAGTTCTTTTACCCGTATAAACCGCTTCGACGAAGACACCCTGTTTTATAACTGGTTTATTTGTCATGGAGAAACTGTTGAGTTGAACGCTGCCGCGTATGGAGGCAATGTACAATGGAATAACGGATCGACCGAAACCGTGTTCAAAGTAACGAAAGGCGGCACGTATGTCATGGAAGCGGGTAACGCCTGCGAGTCCATAGTAGTGCGGCACGACGTTACCTCGGCTTCCTGCCCTTTCACCATTGCTGTGGCTCATTTGTTTGTACCCGACACTATTTTTCCGTGCAGCGAAGCTATTTTCAGGTTTATCGTCAGGAATGACTCCGGCGAACCCCGTTTTAACGTCTCTTTTGCCTATACTTTGCCTGCCGGTTTTACTTTTAAAAAAATAGTAAAAAACCCGTTTGGCGG